>NZ_JAYEEQ010000020.1:0-69334 GCF_034651555.1 Aurantibrevibacter litoralis
ACATCAGCATACATTTGCTTGAGCCTAACGTTTTCTACTTCAAGTTCCTTTAAACGTTTTAACTGTTGCTGTTCCATACCCCCATACTTCTTGCGCCAATAATAGATGGTGCTCTTGTCGATTCCCAATTCCCTTGATACTTCAGGAACACTACGCCCCTGTTCGATTTCCTTTAGAGCCTTCACGATCTGGCTCTCACTAAACTTGCTGATTTTCATTGTGACAGTTTGAATTTAAAGTTAATAAATTCGAATTATAAACTGTCCTATTTTTGGGGAAGGCTACACTAGCTGTATTATTCTGTTCTTGTAATAGGGCAATTTGAGCGCCCTTTTTATCGGTATCGTAAATGGCATTGAGTACATTAATCTGTTGGGAATTCTGTTGTGTTAACCAAATTTCATTGTAAAGAATATGCTGTTCCAAAAATGAATAGGCTTTTTCAAAGTCATTTAACAGCACATAAGTTTTAGATAAATCCTTGTATGCACTTTTTAATTGATGCAGATCCCTAAGCTCCTGTGCCACATTCAGGGCATTATTGGTGTAATAAAGTGCAATTTTGTAGTTCCCCATTTTTCTGAATACATCCCCAATATTGTTTAGCACCACTGCTTCTTCTGTATTTCTTTTACCTTTCACAATATTGTGTGCTTTCTCAAAATATTCAAGTGCCTTTGGATAATTTTCCAAATCTTCATAAATACTTCCTATATTCTCATAAGCAAGAGCCCTTCCATTTGGATCGTTTATTTTGGTAAAAATTGCCAGACTTTGTTTTTGAAGCACTAATGCGTCTTTATACTCCCCCGTTTTTTCCAGACAAAATCCCAAAAGGGCTGTCCCTTTCGCTAAACCGGCCTCATATCTAAGTTTTTCAGACGCTTCGATAGCAGAAACTAGATATCTTTTGGCTATTTCGAAATTATTTCGACTCAAATAAACTTCACCGATTTTATTGCTTAATATGGAGAATATTGTGTCTTTATCCCTATTGCAAAAGGCTAGTCCATCAGCGTATTGTTGAATGGCAAGGTTATATATACCAGACTCGAAGTAAAAGGATCCCATTTTAAGGTATTCATGAGCTATTAGAAGATGCCCGCCATTTTTTTTTGCTTCCTCCAGATTTCTTTTATGTTGGTAAAAAAGAGAGTCTTCCGTTTGGAAATTCTCGACTTCATGAGAATTTTGGGAAAATAATGATGCGTTTAAAAGCAGTAGAATTAGCCACGAATAGCGACGCACATGTATACACAAAAACATAGGATCAAAATACAATTTTCCACCAGTTGTACAGTTCCAAACACTATTGTATTTATATTAAATTTAAGTTAAGCCAAGTTCTGTTAATGAAATAAAAAACCCTCGAAACCATAATTTCTATGATCCCGAGGATTCCTTTTTAACGTATTCAATCTATGCCTCGAAAGGATCAACGGAAACAAAAGATTTTCCGTCTGCTTTCTTCTGAAACCTAACAATACCATCTACTCTAGCATGAAGTGTATGGTCTTTGGCTACGTACACATTGTTGCCTGCATTGTGCTTTGTGCCTCGTTGTCTTACGATGATATTACCGGCTGTAGCTGCCTGACCTCCGAAAATCTTAACGCCTAAACGTTTCGATTCTGATTCTCTTCCGTTCTTGGAACTACCTACACCTTTCTTATGTGCCATGATATTTTATTTAAAAACGTTACTATTTACTAAGCGCTTCAATCAATTCCGCCTTTTTCAACGCAGATATCCCTTCAATTCCTTTGGCTTTGGCCAATTCCTTCAATTCGGCAACGGTTTTGCTGCTTAAATCTTCAGAAACCTCTACCTTGACTTTTGCAACAGGTTCTACGGCCTTTGGAGTTGCTTTTTCTGCAGGTTCTACGACCTTGGCCTTACCTGTCTTTTTGCCGCCTGAGGCACTAATATTTGCAATCACCAATTCGGTTAAATACTGACGGTGGCCATTTTTCTTTTTATATCCTTTTCTTCTTTTCTTTTTGAAGACAATTACCTTATCTCCTTTAAGATGTTTTACGACTTTTGCCTGAACAGTGGCTCCGTCTATAGCTGGGGCGCCTAGCGTAATGTTGCTTCCGTCTTCTAACAATAGTACGTTATCAAAAGTAACGGTACTACCTTCTTCGTCTTTCAAACGGTGAACATACACTTTTTGGTCTTTTGCAACTTTAAATTGCTGCCCTGCTATCTCTACAATTGCGTACATAGCTTGTGTATTAATTATGATTTATAAGAACTAGCCCAGTTTTCTTGAGCGGGTGCAAATATACGCCTAAATCCGTAATGTGCAAGGCTATTTTTTAAATTACTGATTTTTCTTTTTAGGGTTTCTTGAGCCTTTAAACAATTGCATAAATGACAAGGAAAGCACTAGGGTAGTGGCAAAGCCCATAATAGCAACTGTAAAAAATAAAATGCCTTCGGATATATTATGATCCTGAAACCAAGCTTTAGACAATGCGTCTAGAAATTCTGTATTAATTTCTGTGGCGTAGAACGCAAAGAAAAAAGTAAAAATTATAGTAGATAAAACCCCGGTTACCACACCGGCTGTAAACCCTTTTCCATAATTAAAAGACACCGTATCCTTTAACTTAAAATATTTTATGGATTCGTAAATTCCAAATCCAGTAATGACCCCATTAAAAAGGCTAAAGAAGATATTAGTGTGTAAATTAAAGAGTGACAAAATTAAAAAATAAGCAATCAACGAACCACTAGTGGCTATTCCGAATCGGATAGGTAACGCATAAAGGGCAAATTGTTTCATAAAGTTAAAATTTTTTGGTTAGTCTCTAAAATTTTAAGAATCTTACGGTTTTGTGTGTATCTTATTTATATCCGTTAAGAACCACAAACCAAGATGACTGCAAGACCGAATTCGCACCATCTTTGGTATTGGCTTCATGCCTAAATTACTGATTTTAGATCACAATCCATAAGACATACAATTATTTATTTATGCGCACGATGTTTCAACTCAGAATTCTTGATTCAATTACGCATTCTATTAGGGCAAAAATGCGCTTTATGTGATATCTTTGACACTAGAATGAAAAGTGCCTCTATTACGAATTAAAAATGAGAAAAATGAGAAAATCCGTCTATTTATTACTTTTAACTTTAGTAGTTGCCTTGGGTTCTTGTAAGGACGCAAAAAAGGAAGATTTGCCTCCATCTAAGATGAAACAGGTTATGATGATACACGATGAGGTGATGCCAAAAATGACTACGCTGGGGAAACTAGTAGCCGAGCTCAATACCGTAGCGGACAGTACTGAAGCTGGATTGAAATATGATGAAGCCAAAAAAGACTTGCAAACCGCACATAAATCGATGATGGATTGGATGCAAAATTTTGGCAATCGTTTTACCTCCGATGAAATTATGAATGGGGCACCGCTTACCGAACAAAAGCAGCAATGGTTGGCCGAAGAAGAAGAGCATATAAGAAAGGTTCAACAGCAATTTGATACTAGCATCGAAAACGCCAAAAAGATTTTGGGTAAAGAATAGGGCTATTTAGTCCACTGTAGGGTTTCCATAATGCTACGTATGTCGTTTTGCAGGTAGGCTGCTACGGGCAATATGGAATCGTAATTGGGTTTGGCATAAAAGTAAAGTGATCCGGTAACAAAGTGCGATGTACTGTCTGTAACATAAAATTGCGATTGAGATGCAGCATCGCCCTTAACTTCGTAATACATACCGTATACCTTCTGCTCCGGATTTATAAAAGGTTGTTCTACAATATTATCGGCCTTAATAACGTGTTCGTAGGAAAATTTTTGAGCATCGGAAAGCAGCCCATTTAGGTTTCCATCGACAACTTTATAATTTATAAAAATAGATCCCTTTAAGCTGGGATAATCTAAGGTTAAAGACGTATTTCCCTTTTTATTTACTTTAGCAAGGGTGTTGTAATTGAAACTAAAATACGCTGTTTGTAAGGAATTGGTTTCGGCCTCAGGGTATTCCAGACGCAACATTGCCTTTGGTTTAGGAAGTATATTTTCCTTGCAACCCTGCAAAAAAAGGAATAATACCACGAATAAGGTTGTGTATTTATTTTTCATTGGGCAGGCTTATCTTTATTTGTTTTAACCGTTTATTATCGTGACTTTCAACTACAAAAGTATAGCCATTGAAGGGTATTTTAACCCCCTTCTTAGGAAAATTTCCCGATATTTCTAATACAAATCCAGCAATGGTTTCGGACTCTCCTTTATGATCTTCAAAAAGTTCCTCATTTTCAATCTTAGTTACCTTATAAAAATCGCGAAGGGTTGTTTTTCCATCAAACACATAATTAAAATCATCTAATTTAGAGAAAATGAGATCCTCATCATCAAACTCATCACTAATATCGCCTACAATTTCCTCAATAATATCTTCCAAAGTAACGATACCGGAAGTGCCGCCATACTCATCTACGACAACAGCCAAATGGTTTTTCTTTTCTTGAAATTCCATGAGCAAATCATCTAATTTTTTATTTTCCGGCACAAAATAGGGCTCCCGTATAAGTGTAATCCAGTTAAATGTCTTTCGATCTATATAGGGCAGTAAATCTTTTACGTAAAGAATGCCAATGACCTTATCTATGTGATCTGAAAATACGGGAATTCTAGAATACCCTTGTTTTTGTATATCCTCCAAGACTTCTAAAAACTTCATTTGCGCATTAATGGCAAAAATATCAATTCTAGGGCGCATTACCTGTTTGGTGTCTGTGTTGCCAAAAGACACAATGCCCTGTAATATTTTTTGCTCCTCTTTGGTCGTGTCTCTGTCTGAGGTAAGTTCTAAGGCATGCGACAAGTGATCTACGCTGATATTCGTTTTTTGTTTGCCCAACTTGGCATATAAATAGAGGGTGCCTTGCCGCATGGGAAGGCTAAGAGGTGAAAAAAGTATATCGAGGACTTTTAGAGGATACGCCATAAACAGGGAGAAATTAATTCTATTTCTATTGGCATAAACTTTGGGTAATATTTCACCAAACATTAGAATTAAAAAAGTGGCAACCACTACTTCCAGTAAAAACCGAACAGACACCAACCCAAACAGCACCATATTAAGTTTGGCAAACAAGGTGTTCCCTAGCGCACTAAAAAGAAGAACAATACCGATGTTTACGGCATTATTTGCAATGAGTATGGTGGCCAACAGCTTTTTAGGCCGTTCCAGCAGTTTAACCACTATAGCACCTTTTGAAGTTTTTTCTTCCGAAATTTCATTTACATCAGTGGAAGAAAGTCCAAAAAAAGCTACTTCGGCACCGGAAATAAGGGCAGAACAACACAAAAGCACAACAAGAATTACCATTTTCAGTACAAAATCACTATCCAAAAAGGAAACACTAAATAATGCACTAAAAGGGTCTAGATCCAAGAATGATACTATTAAAAGTTAGTAGGGCAAATTAGCTTCATTATCAGAACCTTCGCCCGGAGCGTTCCTTTGGTGCTCAGCATTGGGGTGGCTCTGTGAGGGGTTGTGCTGTTCTTTGCGAGCTGTATCGGCGTTCCGTCCAAGGTCGTCGCCTTTGGTAGAAAGAAAGGTAAACTCATTCACATGTACCTCAGTAGTATATTTCGTGGTGCCGTCCTCGGCCTGCCACTGCCTGTTTTTCAACTTTCCTTCTACATAAATTTTATCACCTTTGCTCAAGTATTTTTCACAAATTTCCGCGGCCTTATTGCGCAAAACAATGTTGTGCCAATCTGTATTGGTCACTTTTTCTCCTGTTTGCTTATTGGTGTACGTTTCATTGGTGGCGAGCGGAAAACGCCCTATGCAATTTCCTCCTTCAAAATAATGTGTTTTTACATCATCGCCTAAATGCCCAATGAGCATCACTTTATTTAATGTACCTGTCATATGTGTAGTCTTAGATCAAAAGTACTAAATTTTAAATGTATTTATAAATTCTGCAATTAAAACCGGAACCGGATATCGTTCTATTTCCGAAAACAAAAGACTTTCCGGAAAATCTTCCTTTAGCGATACAATCCAAAAGTGCACAACTAAATGTTGGTGCGATAATTTGTGTAGTATGGGTGTTGTATTATAAACATAAATATCCTGAACTGTAGCGTGCGAGACTACCGTATCTATTTCTTTCCAGATAAACTTCTCATTTACGCTGTTCTCGGTTTCCAATAACGGAAATTCGTATAAATTTTCCCAAATACCTTTGCCCTTTCGCTGCTTTAGTTTGGTACGAGGTTTTCCTTCTTTATCGTAAGCCAAAGGCACAATATAGTTAAAAAAACGCTTTCTAATGTTGTTCCTGTTTAATTTTACCGGAAGGTGTCCTATGGTCTTTTTTTCTAATGCATTGCACTCATTGGCTAATGGACAAACGGCACAATTAGGATTCTTGGGTTGGCATTGTAAGGCGCCAAATTCCATAATTCCCTGATTGTAGTCTCTTACATTTTTGGTGTCCATGACCTTTCGGGCCAAGGTCTTAAAATAAGAAATGCCCTCCGAGCTATTAATAGGTGTAGCGATGCCAAAATAGCGCGCTAGCACCCTGTATACGTTACCATCTACCACCGGTTCGGGTGCTGCAAAACAAATAGAAGCAATAGCGCTTGCAGTATAATCGCCAATACCTTTAAGTCTTATAAGTTCTTGATATGTTTCGGGAAACGAGCCATTGTACTGCGTTACCACTGTTTTAGCCGCGGCATGTAGGTTACGTGCGCGAGAATAATACCCCAAGCCTTGCCATAATTTTAATACCTCTTCTTCCTGTGCTTCGGCCAAATGGACTACCGTGGGGAACCGTGTTACAAACTTTTGGTAGTACGGAATTCCCTGCGCCACCCTTGTTTGTTGAAGAATGATCTCGGAAAGCCAAATATGATACGGATTCTGGCTGCTTCGCCATGGCAGCGCACGCTTATTTAGGGCGTACCAATGAAGGATTTTTTCTGAAAAAGTCATCAACTTTAAAGCTAAAAGCAAAAGTAACGGTTTATATACTTAAAATTAAGTCCATTAGGCTAAAAGAATGAATTAAATTTATATATTTGCAACCCTAAAAAACATACACAAAATCTATAATTCAAAATGACAAAAGCGGAAATTGTTACTAGAATCTCAGAAAAACTGGGAATTGAGAAAGGAGACGTGCAAGCCACAGTTGAATCTTTTATGGAGGAAGTAAAATCTTCTTTGGAAAGTGGAGACAATGTATATTTGCGCGGTTTTGGAAGTTTTATTATTAAAACAAGAGCGGAAAAAACAGGTAGAAACATATCCAAAAATACCACGCTTAAAATACCGGCACACAATATTCCAGCTTTTAAACCAGCAAAGGTGTTCGTTGAGGGAGTTAAGAGCAATGTACACGTGAAATAAAGTATTAATATTTAAAACTTAGTTTATGCCGAGTGGTAAAAAAAGAAAAAGACATAAGGTAGCGACCCATAAGCGTAAAAAGCGCCGGAGAGCAAACCGCCACAAGAAAAAGTAGTTATTTTAACTACTTTTTCGTTTTAAATGTTCATTGACATAGGAATTTCCAAATTGAATTTTGCAGGTATTTACTACCTGTATAGTACCAATGTTTAATCCATTCGTTCCTAAATAGCGGAGCGGACAAAAAATAAAATCAGGTGAATAGAGAATTAATCATAAGATCTAATTCCGATACCATAGATTTTGCTTTACTAAAGGATGGAAAACTAATAGAATTACATAAAGAAGAAGAGAGCAACAACTTTGCGGTAGGCGATATTTTTATCGCTAAAGTGCGCAAACCGGTTACCGGTCTAAATGCGGCTTTTGTAAACGTAGGTTATGAAAAAGATGCTTTTTTGCACTATCATGACTTAGGGCCTCAATTATCTACCATGTTAAAATTCATTAAACAAGTTAGCACCGGAAGGCTCAAAGAGTATTCCTTAAGCGACTTTCCGTCCGAACCAGATATTGATAAGGATGGTAGCATTAACGATGTTATCAAAGCCAATCAATCTTTATTAGTACAAATTGTTAAGGAACCCATTTCAACCAAAGGCCCAAGAATAAGCTCTGAGCTATCCATTGCCGGACGCTATTTGGTTATGGTCCCTTTTTCTGATCGCGTCTCGGTTTCACAGAAAATTGAGAGCAACGAAGAAAAAGACAGGCTTAAAAGACTTGTAAAGAGTATAAAGCCAAAAGGATTTGGTGTCATCATCCGAACAGTTGCAGAAGGCAAAAAAGTAGCGGAACTAGACAAAGATCTACAAAATTTACTGACCAAATGGTCCGTAATGTGTAAAAAATTGCAAAAAGCACCACATCCGTCAAAAGTTTTGGTAGAACTCAACCGTGCTTCTTCCATTTTAAGAGACGTGTTCAACGATAGCTTTACAGGCGTTTATGTTGATGATGAAACGCTTTATGCCCAAGTAAAAGATTATGTGCAAGAAATTGCTCCCGAAAAAGAGGCTATTGTTAAGTTGTATTCTTCGCCCGTACCTATATTTGAAAAATTTGGTATTGAACGGCAAATAAAAACATCCTTTGGGCGAACCGCCACAATGAGTAAAGGCGCCTACTTAATTATAGAACATACCGAAGCGCTCCACGTTATCGACGTAAACAGCGGTAATCGTTCTAATAAGGCCAAGAATCAAGAAGATACAGCTTTAGAAGTAAATCTTTTGGCGGCTTCCGAAATCGCAAGACAATTGCGATTGCGTGATATGGGGGGGATTATTGTGGTCGATTTTATTGATATGACCAAAGGGGAGCATCGAAGAAAACTTTTTGATCACCTTCGGGACGAGATGAAAGAAGACCGGGCAAAACACAAAATATTACCGCCTAGTAAGTTCGGACTTATACAAATAACAAGACAGCGGGTACGTCCCGAAATGAATATTAAAACCAGTGAAGAGAATCCCGATGCCCCCGGGCAGGAAGTGGAAGCACCAATTGGTTTAATTGATAGGATTAACGTAGATCTCGAAAGGCTGTTAAAAGGTCCGGCTGCCCATAATGGCATTGTACTTAATACACATCCATTTATTGCGGCATACCTCACAAAAGGGTTTCCATCTATACGTTCTAAATGGTTTTTAGAACACAAGAAGTGGATAAAAATACAACCCCGAGATGCCTACACCTATCTCGAATTTCGTTTTAAAGACAAGGACGGAAAAAAAATATATTAATAAAAAAAGCGGCTTCGATTATCGGAGCCGCTTTTTTTATTGAAGCTATCTGCAATTATAGTTTAGCCATTGGCGTAACCTCTATTTTCCGAAACTCCACCGGGCCATGATCTCCTTGAATCATAAAAGGGCCTGGCGTTTCTTCTTTACTGTCCAAAGCGCCTCCGGTTATACCGGGAATTATTTGGTCATTGATGATCGTTTTGCCGTTGGCTACAAGGGTAAGTCTTCTTCCAATGAGGGTAATATCAAAAGTTTGCCATTCCCTGGGACTTTTTGCTACTTGTTCATTTGGCGTTAGAAAGCCGTAGACCCCACCGAACAATACGTCCGAAGGCTCTTGCCCTTTACTGTCCATGATTTGCACCTCATACCGCCCACGAAGATAGATGCCGCTATTACTGCCCTCCGGAATACGAAATTCTACATTCAATTTAAAATCGGTAAAGGTGGCATCCGAAACTAAATTAGCTCCGGATTTCGGACTTTTTAAAATTCCTTCTTCTACGATCCATTGATTTTCCGCTCCCATGGCGTGCCAACCGTTTAAATTTTTACCATTAAAAAGGGCTTGGGTAGCCCCCCAAACAGGTGTATTGGTATAGGCCAATTGTGGTGCCCGTACCCCAGTCCACGAATATGTTTTTCTGTCTGTATACACCATAGTGCCTGTTAGTGTTTCTCCTTGTAGTTGCCCTTCAAATTCCATGTAACGCTCACCAGGCTCCCATTGTGGCGGAATAGCAAAGCTAAATTTTCCGTCTTTTACTTTTACTTCTGCAATAGGTCTGGCGCTTCCAAACGCATACACAAAACGCCCCACTAAGGTATGATTTCCGGAATGACGAATTTCCAACCAAGAAGGCAATTCTTTGCCCTCTTGCGCAATCACCAAATCCCATCGGCCTTCTAAGGGGTTTGTATCTTGCGCCATAACAGGGAGAGAAAGTAGCAGGCCATAAAGAATGGTGAAGCTTAAAAATAAAGATGATCTAATGTTCATTTTTAAATGTTTATAAAAGTTAGGTTATAGCCCTCCAAGATACCAAATATTGTAGACTTGTCCTAACTCAAAACGTGTCCTATTAGGAGTAAAATGCCCCATTAAATTTAACGTAATTTTGCATTGTCATTTGGGTTTGCCATAGCGAAGCAAATGGCTCTTAAAGAATTAAAAAATTACGTACATTCGATAGTAATGAAGTACATCGTGACCAAACCTTATACATCGTATACGCTCACTGAGGCTATAAAAAAATTAGAAGGGTATTGCGCCTATCAGGATCGTTGCCATAAAGAGGTGGCTACAAAATTAAAGGAAATGCGGATGATTCCTGAAGCTATAGACCAAATTATGACACATCTTATACAACATAACTTTCTTAGTGAAGAGCGTTTTGCTCGAAGTTATGCTCGTGGAAAATTTAATATAAAAAAGTGGGGGAAATTAAAGATTACCCGTGAATTAGAACTACGAGAGATATCAAAATTCAATATACAAATTGCCCTTAGAGAGATCGATGATGGTGCTTATATAGCCACATTGGACGCACTCGCTCGAAAGAAATTAGCTTCGCTGTCTGAAAGCGACCCCCAAAAAAAAAGAAAAAAATTAATAGATTATTTAATGTATAGGGGGTGGGAAAGCCACTTAATTTATGACAAAATTCGCGAATTAATCCCCTAATAACCATTTCGTTTTCTCGTTCTACGAATAGCTTCTTCGTTTTTCCAATCGATCCATTTTTGCCCTTGTAGCTTACGCATCAGATTATCCATGTGCCGCATAAAGAAAAAATTATACAGTGCTCGTGCAAAGTTTTTTGGATTACGAGCTACTGCGCGTAAACTCATAGAAAATCCGGGGGTAAGGTATTTCATATAGTGCCAATAGCCCTCGGGCATATATAATACTTCACCGTGTTTTAAACAGGTTTTAAACCCTTCAGCTTTTTTTAGGGCAGGCCATGTGGTATAATCGGGATTCGAAAAATCGATGCTTTCATGTGTAATTAGGGAATGAGGCACTTTGTATAGATACGGATTCTGAGATTGTGGAAAGAGAATAATTTCCTTTTTACCTTGAAAATGAAAGTGAAAGATATTAGCTAAATCCAGGTCGTAATGCATAAAAGTATAGGAATCTGATCCGCCAAAAAAAAGCATGGGTAGCCCTTTCATAAGCCGCAGACCAAAATCCGGATAACAAAAATCCTTTTGCAGTTCGGGTACTTGTTTCAATATATTCCAAAGAAAAATACGGTAGCGGGTAGGTTCCTTTTTTAACAGATCGATGTATTCTGTCATTTTCATTTGAGCGTGCGGCTCGTTGAAGCCGTCTTTATGACTTACTGGCCTGTCGTCGTAAAGAGGCACTATTTTGTCTCCGGCTACGTGTTGCATATAGTCCAAATTCCATTTGGTAAAAGCAGGCCAATCCTCTATAAACCTTTCAATGACCACTGGTTTTTGAGGTTTCAAATAGTCCTTTATAAAGGCCTCTTTGCTTAGGGTTTTTACCCTCGGAATCTCCTGTAGCTTCAATATGTATCAGGTTGTTATCTGTTTTTTATGAATATGCCTAAATTCCATAAAAAATCTAGTATACATGCATTTAAATATAGCGCTCCCGCCAAAAAAGGGTCTTTTCGCGTAGCGCGCAAGACTCCCTACCGTTATTTATCTTCTAGACTTATCATTGGCCATTTCATTGCGTTCTATGCTATGGCTTGGACGACTCCATTTTGGTTTTTCGCCTAATGCATTATGGGCAGTGTCTTTGGCTTCTACCGTTTCAGGTTGCGCCATTTTTACGAAGGGTTTTTGCGGTACTAGTCCCAAAAGCTTAAACATGGCCATATCCTCATTAACATCCGGATTAGGCGTTGTCAGTAATTTATCTCCGGCAAAAATGGAATTCGCTCCGGCAAAAAAGCACAGTGCTTGGCCTTCTCTAGTCATTTCGTTTCTTCCAGCCGATAGGCGTACCTGTGTTTGCGGCATTACGATACGAGTTGTTGCCACCATACGAATCATGTCCCAAATAGCGATGGGTTCCATGGCTTCCATGGGGGTTCCTTTTACCGCTACCAAAGCGTTAATGGGAACCGACTCGGGTTGTGGGTTTAGGGTCGCTAGGGCAACCAGCATTCCGGCACGGTCTTCCAAATCTTCTCCCATTCCTATAATCCCGCCACTGCAAACCGTTACATTGCTCTTACGCACATTGGCAATGGTATCTAGGCGATCCTGAAAGGCACGGGTAGAAATAACATCTTTATAGTAATCTTCTGAAGTATCTAAGTTATGATTATACGCATAAAGTCCGGCCTCCGCCAAACGCAGTGCCTGATTTTCTGTGATCATACCTAGTGTGCAGCAGACTTCCATATCTAATTTGTTGATGGTTCGGACCATTTCCAGCACTTGGTCAAACTCGGGGCCATCTTTAACATTCCGCCATGCCGCACCCATACAAACTCTAGAACTTCCCGAGGATTTTGCTCGTAATGCTTGCGCCTTTACCTGAGAAACAGACATTAAATCGTTGCCTTCTATATTTGTATGGTACCGTGCTGCTTGCGGGCAATATCCGCAATCTTCTGGACAGCCCCCTGTTTTAATAGAAATTAAGGTGGACACCTGCACCGTATTAGGTTCATGATGAGTACGATGTACGGAGGCCGCTTCATAGAGTAAATCCATTAAAGGCTTGTTGTAAATATCAAGTATTTCGGCTTTAGTCCAATTATGTCTCAGGTTGCTCATAAAGCTGTTGTATTACAAATCAAAAATAACCTATTTAAAAATCAAATCCCAAAAAAAGAACTGTTCCATTTGTTCTATGACCTCTGTTACTGGATCCTTTTATCTTTTAGACACCAATATACTTACTGCATTTCCACCGAAACCCACTGCATTAACCATAATTTTTCGCAATTTCAAGGGCGCTTTCTTATAGTTTATATACGGCACTTTAATAAATTTTTGGTGTTGTAACATCAATACGGCCATTTGTAAGCTAAACATCCCGGAAGCACCAAAAGTATGCCCAATTTTCCATTTGTTATTGGTTAGTGCCGGGAGCTGTTTTTGAAATACCCTTTCTATAGCGAACCGTTCTGCAATGTCGCCTTTTAGAGTGCCCGGGGCATGCATAACCACAGCATCGACTTCATCTGCCGAAGTATGCGCTAACGCCATTTGCATGGAACGTTGAAAACACACGGCATCGGTTGAAATAGAAATATTGTGTTCCAATGGTTCCGTAGCATACCCAATACCCTCAATAACTGCTAATGCATTATGTGTAATACCCTTCTCCAAAGTACAGACCGATGCGCCTTCTCCGAGTGCCATAGAATTTCTTTTTTTGTCAAAATCCATAGCGCGACAGGGATAGTGGTCACTGCCATCGGCATATATCTTTAGTGCCTTCATTTGGGCAATCGTAAAAACCGTTAGTGGCGCTTCACTACCACCTACCAAAAACGTATCGGCCATACCGCTACCAATCCACGCTATACCGTTTAGAACTGCATGCAGCCCGGTGGAGCAGGTAATAGAATGTGAAATTTCCGGTCCCAAAGTGCCCAAATCATGCGCAACCCAAGAGGAGATATTCCCTAAGGTTGTGGTTGGTGATGCAAGTGTTGATGTTTTCTTATCTCGGATAAATTCCTCATGGTACTTTTCAAAAAGCGTTGTTGCACCTCTAGAAGAACCGATGTTAATGCCAAAATTACGGTTGCCTATCCAACCCGCATCCGCAATGGCCTTTCTGGCTACATATAAAGCATAAAGGACACTTGGATCTAGATTTTTATATTTGGCATCTGATGTTTTTAGTTGCCCTATTTCGGCTCTTGCATGCGCCGATAAAGGTGCTATCCATGCTTCATTTTCTTGAAAAAAATCCCGCTGAAAAAAATGGTCATCATGCTGATAACCACGCCAAATTTCATCGGTAGAAATGCCTATGGGGGAGATGGAAGAGAACGCTGTTATAGAAATGGGTGACAACATAGAACGTATAGGGTAGCTTTAAAAATTACACCAAATCCAGAGCAGATTGTATGGCGGAATATATTTTTTTCATTTGTTTTTTAGAAATCGTATACGGAGCCAAAATATAGATGGTGTTACCCAAAGGACGCAAAAAAACACCGTGATTCATAAAATGGTGAAACAGTTTGTTCCGTAAATCTCCGTAGCGTTCCATGGCCACGGCCAAGTCCAAGGCATATATGATGCCTGTTTGTCTTGTATGTGCTACTTTGGGATGTGTTCTAATTTCGACATCGAACTTCTGATGCCATTTTTGGATACGCTGTATTTTTTTTTGAATTTTGTTCGATTTAAGTAATGCAATACCTGCCAATGCAGCGGCACAAGCAATAGGATTTGCCGTATAGGTGTGCCCATGAAATAGACCTTTTGCTAAATCGTCGCTGTAAAATGCATCGAAAACATCTTGTGTACAAGTTGTAATAGCCATAGGAACCATCCCTGCCGTTAATGCTTTAGAAAGGCACATCATATCGGGTTTGATAGGGATATAGTCCGAGGCGAAAAATTGCCCAGTTTTGCCAAATCCGGTCATAACTTCATCTGCAATGGTCAAAACCTTATGGGAAGATACAAGTTCAAGTATCGGGGCAAGGTGTTCTGCATTGTACATTTGCATGGCCGCCGCACCCTGCACCAAGGGTTCGTATATAAAAGCCGCTATATCGTTTTTTTGAAGTCTTTGTGTTAAAAAATTTAAGGTGGCGTCCAAGTTCGCTGAGGTTGGTATAGGAATGCGTTCTACCGCCAAACTAAAATCTGTAAAAGACCCGTTATATACAGAGAGGCCCGAAACGGACATGGCACCGAATGTATCCCCATGAAAACCATTTTCGAATGCCAGAAAAACCGATCGTTTATCACCTCGGTTATCATGGTACTGTAATGCCATTTTTAAGGCGATATCCACCGCCGTAGAACCATTATCCGAAAAAAATAATTTATTTTGATTGTGCGGTAGCATTTTTATGAGTGCTTCCGATAATGCTACGGCGGGTTGGTGTGTAAAACCGCTAAATACCACCTGATCTAAAATCTGCAGTTGCTCTTGTACTTTTTCAACTATTTTTTCATTACAATGACCGTACATGCACGTGTACCAAGAGGCAATACCATCTATATATTCTTTACCCGCCTCATCGGTCAAAACACATCCTTTTGCCGTGGTAATGGCCAACATATCCGGATAAAGTTTGTGTTGTGTAAGGGGATGCCAAAGATGCTGTTTATCTCTTTTGGAAATATTTTTCAACCTTCATCGTTTTAAAGTTATAGAAACCTTTTATATTGTTTTTTAATTTACCTTGCAAAGATCAATAAATTATCCTTTAAGGACTAATGCTGACAAAAATTGCTCATTACCTTACGCCAAATTACGCTAATCTTAGCCTATGGCGGGTTTTTTGGATTCTTTTCTGGGTTACTCTTTTTATTCGTTTTCCTTTTTTTTTCAGAGACTACATCGATAGGGATGAAAGTACTTTTATCCTCATGGGTCAATCGTGGGTAGATGGGTATTTACCGTATACCCAATTATGGGATTTAAAACCACCTATTGTATTTCTCTTTTTTGCGATCATCATTTCAATTTTTGGAAAAAGTTTTATCGCCATTCGTTTTTTTGGCTGTCTTTTAGTCGTTATTAGTGCCCTTTTCACTTTTAAAATAGCCGCTACCATCAGCACCAAGAAAGTTGCTTTTTGGGCTGCTCTCGGTTGTGCCCTTTTACAAAGTATGTTTGGGAGCGTACAAGGTGTAATGTCCGAACATATCAGTATGGCTTTTTTTATGCCTGCCCTATATCTTATTTTAAAGAAGAATTCTGTTTTTTGGGTTTTTACGGCAGGGGTACTCATGGGACTTGCGGTCATGACCAAACTAAACTTAGCGTATGCCGTACTTTTAGTGGGTCTATTTATACTCTATGTAGCTTTTACAAAAAATTATATTTCTAAAGGGCTAGGGCTTGCCACAGCGTATGCGTTTGGCATCCTTCTTGTCATTTTTTGTACTTTTTTGCCCTATTACGATAAAGGCATCTCTTTGGTATGGTGGCATTCTGTAGTACGTGCGTCATTGGAATACGCAGATACGACATGGGCGTCTACCCTAAAAATGACCCCCTTTTTTTTATTTATTGCTCTTTTTTTTCTTTGGGTTTGGAAGAAAAAATACATCAACCTTAAAAATATACACCAACAGATTTTAATGATCGCTTTTTTGGGAATTCTTTTTTCCTTTGTTAAGGCAGGTCATATCAATGGTCATTACCTCATTCAACTATACCCTATCTTAATCATCTTTTTTGCGCTATCTGTGAGTAGCATTCCTTTTCCGGCTACATGGAACTATAAACCCTATGTACTGCTTTTAGTATTGTTGCCCGTGGAGGCTTACAATGAATACTACACTATTACAGAAAATAAAGAAGAAGAAGGCTCCTATTACAACGGCGAGGGGTTTGAGGTTCCGGAGTATATTGCAAAAAATAACCTAAGCGCAAATAATATACTATTTCTCGATTTTCATATCGGCTACTGGGTAATGGGTAGAAAACCGCCTACACTATCTTCTACGCACCCGAGCAATCTTTGCAGAGACGAATTATTTCCTTTTTACCAGAACCCAAGAACATCGTCCTTAGAAGAGATACAATTTGTACTGCGAGAACTTAAGCCCGAACTTATCGTTACCCGAAAAAATAGACGGCTGTTTGAAAAACATTATACAGCGGAAAATACATATATGGCAAACTATCTTGCTACAGAATACGACACCATACAGACTATAGATAATGCCCTTATATACAAACGTTTAAAGAAGTAGAAGGTCTTTTTGCCAAAGTGTTGCGTACTTTTTAACAGTGCTTTTATTAAAATCGGGTTCGTGTTCCAAACGTCCTAGAAAAGTAGCCCCGGTCTTTTTTAAAATAACACGTTCGGTGTCTTTATTTTCCGATCCATTAAAGATGATAGCGACTTCATATCCCCTTTGCTGAAGCCATAATACCGTAAGCAGTGTATGATTGATGCTTCCCAAATAATGTTGCGAAACTACGACTACTTTATAATTGGGCATTATAAGATCCAAAATCGTATCCGAATCGGTAAGGGGCACTAAAATACCTCCTGCACCTTCAATTATAAGGTGATTTTCCGTAGCGGGCTCTTCTATACGGTTAATGTCTATTGTAATATTTTCCAATGCTGCAGCTGCATGGGGACTTAGCGCATTTTTTAACTGGTACTTGCTGGGATGAATTACTGTTTTAGAATTGGATATGAGACTAGTTACCCGATCACTATCTGTGTATTCTAAGTCGCCTGCCTGCACGGGTTTCCAATAATCGGCTTCCAGTGCCTCTGCGAGTATGGCGCAAACCATAGTTTTTCCAACATTCGTAGAAATTCCTGTTACAAATATATGTTGCATATGTTCGCTATTCAAGTTCATTAATGTTCCCAATAAGGTATTATGCTATACATGTAGTGGGTTTGTAATCATGTTACAATTTAGGCATTTATATTTTCTTTTTTCGAAAAACGGAAACAGTTTATAAAAAACTCCCCGGCGGGCATAATATGATTCTGACCTAGCTGCTTTGCAGTTGGGGCAGATAATCGGATGGCCATGAGCATCTACGGCATAATTTCTTAGGGTATTATAAATGCGTAATGCTTGTTCGGCATCTTCCTCATAGACCATTACTTTTACCCCGCCAATGGCGTTGCTAATCAAGGGATCTGCGTTCACGATGTTTTCATCCTTTAGAAAAACAGCAATCCCTTCAGACGTTAGCTTTCCTTTTAAAATTTCAACATCTGCTACATACTCGAAGGCGCCGAGCACAAAAAATTTTTCCTTCATTGGTTTTCAATCTAAAGATTCCCCGACCCTTGGGTAGGGGTTTCCTATTTACCTCTCCTTTGGAGAGGTCGGAACTGCCTTTTTGCAGTTCCGGGTGAGGTAAAATACAAAATTTCGGATTTTGGCTCAAAGGCCAAAATGAAACTGGCGAAACCCGTGCTGAGCGCAGTAGAAGTATACCCCTATGGCTTGCCTCGGGGATAGTCAGTTTCAAGAAATTTTTTATTTAATGTACCTAGTAATTCCAGTGCCAATTCTATTTCTTCTTTAGAATTATAACTGTGCAAACAGAATCTTAATCGTTCTTGACCTAACGGAACTGTTGGTGCTAAAATTGGTTTTATATTAAATCCATTTTCTTGTAATTGTGAGGCAACTTTTTTTGCCTTTTCATTGCCTGAAATAATACAGCAATGTATGGCCGAATCGCTCGGGATAAAGGAATCCTGTAATCCCAATTTTAACATCCGCGCTTTGAATATTGAAATATTTTTATAAAGTTGCGCGCGGTCGTCTTCTCCTTGTTCTATAGCATATTCATAAGCCGAAATTACGGACGCAATGGTGTGTGGCGTAAGTGCAGTGGTATAAATAAGGCTTCGCGCAAAATTCACTAAATAGGTTTTAAGCATGGTACTTCCTACAATGGCCGCTCCATGGCAACCCATAGCTTTTCCAAACGTAATTATGCGCGCAAATACCTGAGTATGCAGTTCTAAATCCTGTAAAAGCCCTGTTCCCTTTGGTCCAAAAACACCAATGGCGTGTGCTTCATCTACCACAAGTCTATAGTTATTTGAGGTACAAAACTGAGCCAGCGCCCTTACGTTGGGTGTGTCTCCATCCATAGAAAAAACAGATTCCGTAACAATATATATTTCCGTCTCCGGTGGTGCCGACTGCTGCTGCAGCACTCTGGAAATGACCTGTGTAAGATCTTCCAAATCATTATGGGCAAACTTATAGCCCTTGGCCATACCGGCGTCAATCCCATCGCGAATACTAGCGTGTATATATTCGTCGAAAAAAACGAGATCACCCCGCTGGGGCACGACTGTAAAAAAACCTAGGTTCGCATCGTACCCGGAGTTAAAAACGAGGGCGCTTTCTGTTTGATACGTGCGCGCAAGAATATCTTCTAATACCTTGTATAGAGAATGGTTGCCGGTTAATAAACGCGACCCGGTAGCTCCATTCTGAAAATCGCCTTGATTTAAAAGGAGTTGAAACGTGTGGGCATAAATGGTTTGATTTTTTGCAAAACCGAGATAGTCATTGGAAGAAAAATCGATTAAATTATTTCTTTGTGGAAGTAGCCTTAAGGCATTTTCCCGCTCACGTTTGGTAAGCTTTTCAGCTAGTTTTATTGGAAAATCTGACATAGAACAAATGTAGCACTTCGCGATTTATGTAGTATATTCGGAATTATAATTCTATGTGAAATTTTGATAAAACACCAAAGCAATACTGTGAAAATTCAGAAATAGTGAGGTCGTTCGCAAAAAGTATGATGCTATAACCCCAATGTAAATGATGATGATTACTCGAGTAACCAACGAGGATGAATTAAAGCAAATTCTGGCGTTGCAACAAAAAAACCTTTTAACCGGAATACCCTTGGCCGAAAAAGAAAAGGAAGGCTTTGTTACAGTGGCGCATACCTTAGCTTTGCTGGAGCAGATGAACAAGGTATGTGCGCACATCATCGCCAAGGATCAAGACAAGGTGGTTGGGTATGCCCTTTGTATGCATGTTCAATTTGCGGAGGAGATAGAAATTTTACAACCTATGTTCCGAGAAATTGAAACGGTACTTCCAAAAAATGAAATGTATTTGGTGATGGGGCAAATCTGTATCGAAAAAGCATATCGCAAAATGGGAATTTTTAGAAAATTATATGAAACCATGGCCAATGCAGTAAAGTTGGAGTATCGCCATATTATTACTGAAGTAGATGCCCAAAATGAACGTTCCTTACAAGCGCATTATGCCGTGGGATTTAAAGATTTGAAAAAGTATACTTCGGGAGGACAAGATTGGAAATTGATTGGTTTGGAAGCTAAATAAAATTTTTATTATTGTTTTTTGATAATTTAATTATATTTGTTATTGTTAAACAATAATTATTTAAGTTATGAACACTAATTTTCTTTACTTCAAAACATTTGGTTCAAAGTCTTTATCAACCATACTTTTTTATCTCTTTAGGACTTTATCCCTACTAACCCTATCAACTGTAATTTATGTCATCTTTTCCATTTTGATGGGTAAGTTTCAAATTGAAAGTGGCAGGTATTATATACGTATTCCATTCACAAATTCTTCCATACATGGTGATTATCAATTTAATGTAATTTTGACAGTTTTAATCGTCTTATTTTTTGGAGCAATTTTTTTTTATATCCTCTCAAACATTTTCAAAGCATTAGGAGCCAGGATAATATTTAATAAAAAGTCGATTACCAATCTTCATTTTTTTACAATTTTAAATCTAGTCGTAGCTCCAATAGTCTATCTTCTTATTCATTTTCCTATAATGGAAAAAACAGATTATAAAGACATTCACAATCTTATTTTGCATTTGATTTTTGGAGTAATTGCTCTTTTTTTGACACAAATTTTCAAAAATGGATATAAAATACAAATGGAAAACGACCTAACAATTTAGTCATGGGTATCGTCGTAAACTTAGAGTTTATTTTATCAGAAAAAAAAATTAAGAGTAAGGAGCTTGCTGAAATAATCGGAATTACAGAGGCAAATCTTTCTATACTTAAATCAGGTAAGGCAAAAGCGATTCGCTTTTCTACCTTGGAGGCCATTTGTGTAGCATTAAACTGTCAACCTGCTGATATATTAGAATATAAGGAAGATCCTTTATGATTCTCCTTTTTAATTATTATTTTAGTTCAAAGTGGACTGTAACTTATGGAAACTTTTTTGTCAAAATGACAATAAAATTGTATCAAATACTGTATTTGCGGACAAGCCAATGTATTTCAGTTTTCTATTATTAATTAGTCTGCCAGAATAATCACTTTATTATCTTTCATTTCAAGAGTGCCACTCGATATCGCAAGCACGGTCTTCCCTAAGTTATCTTTGGTAAACTTCTTTTCATTTGCTTCAGAGAGAGCAACATTCCCTTCTATTTTAACTTTACCTTGTTGAAGTAAAGAAACTATAGGGGCGTGGTTATTCAATACTTGGAATTCGCCATCTACCCCGGGGACAGATACCGATACAACATCTCCTGCAAATAAAGTGGCTTCCGGTGATACAATTTCTAGATACATTTTTTTTAGTTGTTGGTTGTTGGTTGATCGTTGATGGTATTTTCTAGTTACTGAAAACTAACAACTGTCAACCGTCAACTATTTATGCTTCCGCTAACATTTTTTCTCCGGCTTCAATAGCTTCCTCAATAGTTCCTTTTAGGTTAAAGGCAGATTCCGGAAGGTGATCCAATTCCCCATCCATAATCATATTGAATCCTTTTATGGTTTCTTTAATATCTACCAAAACCCCGGGAATTCCTGTAAACTGTTCTGCCACATGAAAAGGCTGCGACAAGAAACGTTGTACCCGTCTTGCCCGACCTACGGCCAATTTATCTTCTTCAGAAAGTTCTTCCATTCCCAAAATAGCAATAATATCTTGTAGTTCTTTGTAGCGTTGCAACAATTCCTTTACCCGCTGTGCACATGCATAGTGCTCTTTGCCTAAAATTTCAGCGGTCAAAATCCTAGAAGTGGAGTCTAAGGGATCTACCGCAGGATAAATACCTAACTCTGCTATTTTCCGAGATAATACCGTTGTAGCATCTAAGTGGGCGAAGGTAGTAGCCGGTGCCGGATCCGTTAAGTCATCGGCAGGAACATAAACCGCCTGCACAGAGGTAATAGAACCTCTTTTGGTAGAGGTAATGCGTTCCTGCATGGCACCCATTTCGGTAGCCAATGTAGGTTGATATCCCACTGCTGAAGGCATACGACCCAATAAGGCCGATACCTCGGAACCTGCTTGTGTAAACCGGAAAATATTATCTACAAAAAACAATACATCTTTTCCTTGACCTTCCCCGGCACCATCACGAAAATACTCCGCTATGGTTAGTCCGGAAAGTGCTACTCGGGCACGTGCTCCTGGAGGCTCGTTCATTTGTCCAAAAACGAAGGTGGCTTTAGACTCTTTCATGGCTTTTTTGTCCACTTTAGTCAAGTCCCAACCGCCTTCTTCCATGGAATGCAAAAAGGCTTCTCCGTATTTTATAATGCCAGACTCTAACATCTCTCTCAGCAAATCGTTTCCTTCTCTAGTGCGCTCTCCTACACCGGCAAAAACCGAAAGTCCACCATGGCCTTTAGCAATATTATTAATGAGTTCCTGAATTAATACCGTTTTGCCTACCCCAGCACCGCCGAACAATCCAATTTTTCCTCCTTTGGCATAAGGCTCAATTAAATCGATTACCTTAATCCCGGTAAACAACACCTCCGTAGAGGTTGATAAATCCTCAAACTTAGGTGCCTCGCGGTGAATAGGAAGCCCATCCTTACCGGCTTTTGGCAAGTTTCCTATACCATCGATAGCATCCCCTATCACGTTAAATAAACGTCCGTACACATCCGCACCAATTGGCATTTGTATGGCACTACCTGTAGCGTTTACAGAAACACCTCTGCTTAAACCATCGGTAGAGTCCATAGATATGGTACGTACGGTATTTTCACCAACATGAGATTGCACCTCCAAAACTAAGATGGAACCATCCTTCTTAAGGATTTCTAAAGAATCGTATATTTTGGGAAGATCCGAACCCGATTCGAATTCTACATCAACAACGGGACCGATAATTTGAGAAACTTTACCTGTATTTTTTGACATTGCTAAGTGTTTAATATTTAATGCAATAAGCTGTTATGGTACAGTAATTAACCGTATAAAATATACTCATTTTTTGCGGTGCAAATATAATCTTTTATAGCTAAAACCAACGGTTGAACTGCGTTTTTTTGATAAAAAAATAGGGTTGGGGGTTGCCGCATAAAATCGCACGCTTCGTGCGCTTCAAAAAGAAGTGTATCCCCGTATCTGAAAGGCTTAAAAATACGTGCTTCCGAAAAATAGGCAAAGAACTAGGATATTCTTTTTATAGGATGGAAAAGGCGCTTTTGATATGTCTATTTTTTAAACTCTTTTGGTAAAAGAGAAACATCAGTACACATCCCGATTTTTATGGAAAACACCTATCTTTCTTACTGTATCTACCTGCTGAATTTATTAAAGTATGGCATCGTTATTTCGTGGAGTTAAACGGAATAATAGCGATACCTTTACAACTGATACGAAATGAAGAAACTCGCTTTTGCCACTGTACATAGGTCAGGAAGCCCCCATTTCTGCAACATCGTCTGTATTCCATGGCGGAAGTATGGAAAGCGTCATTGCACCGGAATTTATCTTTCTATAGGTAAAGAAGAACGTAATCAGAGGATTATTTCGTAATACACTTTAAGGAAACTCCTGTACACGGATGTGCATAAAGCGTTGTGAGAGGACAACAAACCATAAAGAATTTTTTTATTTCCTTTGTCACCTGCCTTAATATGCTAAAATTTATTTAATAAATTGTAAATAAAAACCTTTGTAAGAACGTTTTAGTAATTTTGAACTAATTTTCAGAACCATGGAACGTATAGGACTGCTTTTTTTTGCATTATTCACTATCAATGGACAAGTATCCAAACCAACATCTTATTTGGATGACCTTAAAGCCGAAGAAATCCCGGTCGCGTTTCAACCGGGTGAATGGCTGCAATTTCGGATACACTATGGATTTTTAAATGCAAGCTACGCTACGTTACACGTTAAAACTACCCATATAGATACCATCCCAGTATATCACGTAGTGGGTAGGGGACAAACAACAGGTTTTGCCAGCATATTTTTTAAAGTAGATGATACGTACGAAAGTTATTTTGGCCAAAAGGATGGCAAGCCCTATAAATTTATTCGTAAAATTAATGAAGGTGGGTACACCAAGGATGTAGAAATAAACTTTGATCACCAAAATGACGTTGCCATTATTAAGGATCATAAAAAGAACAAAGTTCACAACTTAAGCATTCAAGAAGATGTTCAAGATTTAGTTTCTGCTTTTTACCATATTAGAAACAATTTTAGAGCCGAAGATTTAGTAGAAGGAAAATCTATTGAATTGAACATGTTGTATGATGATGACGGTCTTTTTAGATTTAGGCTTAAGTACTTAGGGAAAGAAATTTTAAAAACGAAATACGGAAAGGTAGAATGTTTAAAGTTTAGACCCTACGTACAATCTGGTCGCGTATTTAAAGAACAGGAGAGTCTTTCCTTATGGGTATCAAACGACTTAAATAAAATTCCAATTCGTATTAAAGCAGATCTTGCCGTAGGATCCATTAAGGCTGATTTGGAGGGCTATAACGGACTCAAAAATCAGTTTAAAATAATAATGGATTAAAGAACACCTATGGATAACAGTGCGCATATTGAATCCCAATTGGTTAAATTAGAAGAAAAGTTTAAAGGTTCTGGTCAAGACTTAAGTTCGTATTTAGACGGTCTGTTGTACCAACGATATCTTACCTATTGGGACTACATCCACTTAGACACCTTATTAAGTCTTCAAATTCCAAGAACCTATTTCCCCGATGAGGAAATTTTTATCATGTACCATCAAATTACCGAGCTTTATTTTAAGCTTATTCTACATGAACAAAAACAGATTGTAGACGACAAAACACAGCATCTCGAGTTTTATATCGAAAAAATCAACCGAATCAATAATTATTTCAAAGTACTGATATCGTCTTTTGGTATTATGATCAACGGGATGGAGCGAGAGCAATTTTTAAAGTACAGAATGGCTCTGTTGCCATCGAGCGGCTTTCAATCTGCGCAATACAGAATGATAGAAATTTACGCCACTCCGCTAACACATCTGGTGCACCATACAGATCGAAATAAAATAAGCACCAATAGCACCATAGAAGAATTGTTTGAGCTTATTTATTGGAAGAAAGGAGCTACCGACAGTGCTACCGGAGATAAGTCCCTAACCTTAAAACAATTTGAATACCGATATACGCCAAGATTAGTCCGAATTGCCAAGCAACTAGAACACAAGACCATCTATCATAAATACCAGCAATTACCCGAGCAACTTCGTAACGATGCCACCTTACTAGAGGCCATGAAGGCCTTAGATCTTAATGCCAATGTAAATTGGCCCTTAGTACACATGGGCTCTGCGTATCGCTACCTTAGTAAGGACGATGGGGACATTAAAGCTACCGGAGGTACAAATTGGAAAAAATATTTACCCCCTAGTTTTCAAAAAGTAATATTTTTCCCTGATCTTTATACCGACGAAGAAAAAAACAATTGGGGCAAACAATGGCTAGATCACATTTTTAATCCCGAAAAAAAGTAAAAGGATATGCAGAAATATTGGGGCGCATTTGTAGTAATCTTACTTTTGGCATCTTGTACTAATGAAGAAAAAATTGTTGCAGACCATAGTTCGGAACCTACAGTAACCGAACTACCGAAAGAAAACCTGCGATTTGGGTTTAATTTAGACCATTTTCAAGTACATGAGGCGGTAGTGAAAAACGGGGACAGTTTTGGGGAACTCATGCTTCAAAACAACGTGGCATATCCAAAAATACATGCGGTGGCAGAACAATTTAAAGACACCTTCGATGTCCGAAAAATTGTAGTCGGAAAGCCATATTTAATTTTGAAGTCCAAAGACACCTTAGAAAGCGCTCAGGTTTTTATCTATCAGAACGACCCTATTAATTATACTGTTATCGATTTCAGAGATTCGGTAGTGGCCTATCGCAAAAGGCAAAAGGTAAAGTATGTAGAACGGGAGGCATCCGGAATTATAGAAACCTCGCTTTCAGAAGCGATATTAAAGCAAGGCATAGATTATAATGTAACCAATCGCTTATCGGAAATTTATGCGTGGTCTATCGATTTTTTCCGCTTGCAGAAAGGCGATCGATTTAAGGTCATTTATAAAGAAAAGTATATTAACGACACTATCTATGCCGGCTCAGAAGCTATAGAAGCCGCCTATTTTGAGCACAATGGAAAACCGTTTTATGCCTTTGCCTTTGAAACAGACAGCGTAAACCAAGTTATGGATTATTACGATGATGACGCCAAAAATTTACGCAAGGCATTTTTGCAGGCCCCGGTACAATTTAGCAGAATATCGTCCCGTTTCAATTTAAATCGAAGGATTGCCTATTATGGCTACAAGGTAAGACCCCACAAAGGAACCGATTATGCCGCACCCGTAGGCACTCCTATTTTGGCCACGGCTAATGGTGTTGTAGAAGAATCTACAAGAAAGGGAGGTAACGGCAAATATGTAAAAATTAAGCATAATGGCACCTATAGCACGCAATACCTTCATATGAAAAATCAAAATGTTAAGATGGGTCAGTTTGTTAAGCAAGGAGATGTCATTGGGTGGGTAGGCATGACCGGCAACACCGGCGGCCCTCATGTGTGTTATCGTTTCTGGAAAAATGGGCAACAGGTAGACCCTTTGCGAGAAGAACTACCCTCGGCAGAACCTATAGACGCTTCCTTAAAAGACACCTATTTAAGTTTTATTGACCCCAAAAAAGTACAATTAGATTGTATTGAATATTTGGAAGAACCCGTAGAGGAATTAATTACACTTAACGAATAAAATGCCATTACACGCTATAAATCCCACAGCAACCAAAGCTTGGGAAAAACTTGAACAACATTTCAAAGAAGTCCATACAGAAACCCTAAAGGAACTTTTTGTTTCAGATCCCCAAAGAGCACAAAAATTGACCTTGCAATGGAAGGATTTTTTGCTGGACTATTCTAAAAACAGGATGCGTCCGGAAACAATAGACTTGCTTATAGCACTGGCTAAAGAACTGAAATTGGAAGATGCTGTTGAAAAGTACTTTAGCGGAGATATTATAAATGCTACGGAAAACCGGGCGGTACTTCATACAGCACTAAGGGCAAATAGGGATGCCGTCGTTACCGTTGATGGCCAGAACATAGTTCCCGAAGTTTTTGCAGTAAGGAAAAAAATAGCGGCATTCGCAAATGCAGTTATAGCAGGAGAGAAAAAGGGTTATACAGGAAAACCTTTTACGGATGTTGTAAACATTGGCATTGGCGGTTCCGATTTGGGGCCGGCTATGGTAACAGAGGCTCTTAAATTTTACGGAAACCATTTAAAAATGCATTTTGTGAGCAACGTAGATGGCGATCATGTTCACGAAATTTTAAAAGGCTTGCCGGCAGAAACCACTTTGTTTGTTGTCGTATCCAAAACATTTACGACACAAGAAACCCTTAGTAATGCCCTTACCATAAAAAAATGGTTCTTAAAAAGTGCTTCGCAGCACGATATTGCCACACATTTTGCAGCGGTTTCTACTAATACAACAAAGATTGCGGAATTCGGGATTGCTCCGAAAAATGTATTTCCCATGTGGGATTGGGTTGGTGGGCGGTTTTCGCTTTGGAGTGCCGTGGGATTATCTATTGCCCTTGCCGTTGGCTCAGCCAATTTTGAGGCTCTACTAGAAGGGGCTCAGGATATGGATGAACACTTTAGAACAGCAGATTTTAAAGAGAATATCCCGGTTGTTTTAGCGCTTATTAGTATTTGGTATAACAATTTTTATGGTGCAGAAACAGAGGCTATAATTCCATACACCCAATATTTGCATCGGTTTTCAGCCTATTTGCAACAAGGAATTATGGAGAGTAATGGGAAAAGTGTAGATAGAAATGGCAATAGGGTGACCTACCAAACGGGCACCGTTATTTGGGGAGAGCCTGGCACCAATGCCCAACATGCGTTCTTTCAACTCATACACCAAGGCACAAAAGTGATTCCGGCCGATTTTATTGGGTTTAAAGAGTCCTTATATGGCGATAAAGACCATCACGATAAATTGATGGCCAATTTTTTTGCACAAACAGAGGCATTGCTTCATGGAAAATCGAAAGAGGAAGTAGAAGCAGAATTAAAAGACAATGGTATGTCTGATGCCGAAAAGAAAAGTTTAGTGCCATTCAAGGTTTTTGAGGGTAACAAACCCACGAATACGCTTTTAATTCAGAAGTTAACGCCCAAGAGTTTGGGTGCCCTAATAGCACTTTATGAACATAAAATTTTCGTTCAGGGGGTACTATGGAATATATACAGTTATGACCAATGGGGTGTAGAGCTTGGCAAGCAATTAGCAAGCACGATTCTGAACGAGATTAAAAACTCAGAAATCGGCAAACACGACAGCTCTACACTGCATCTTTTACAAAAATTTAAGGAATGATTTCGTAATTCCGAATTTTTATAGCAAACAGGTCATCTTATTGATTTTCAATATTTTTTAAGTATTTTTTATGTTAATTTTGCGCCAATTAATTTAACGTTGGCTTAATGTAAAAGTGATGTATTTAAATCACATTTGCAGCGAACTAAAAAACACTTAGAAAATGAAAAAAATGTATGTTGCGGTTGTTCTATTTTTCTGTGCGGCAATCGCTTTTTCTCAGGGTGTTACTACGTCTGCGATCGGCGGACAGGTAACAGATACCGAAGGCGAACCCCTACCCGGTGCCACGGTTATAGCTGTGCATGGACCTTCGGGTACCAAGTATGGTGTTTCAACCGATTTTGATGGGTACTATCGTATCTCCAATATGAGAACAGGAGGCCCCTATGCCATTACTATCTCGTATGTAGGGTTTAATGATTTCACCAATTCTTCGGTGTATCTTCAATTAGGTCAGACCGAAAGATTTAGTGTAGCACTCTCAGAATCTGCCACTGCTTTAGATGAGGTAGTGGTTACGGCAACTTCCGGCGATTTGTTCAATTCTAACAAAACAGGTGCAGAAACGGTGGTAGGGCAGTCTAAGATACAAGCCTTACCTTCTATTTCAAGAAACATTGCCGATTTTGCGCGGTTAACCCCACAAGCCCAAATCCGGGGAGACGATGTTATTTCCATTTCAGGGCAAAATAATCGTTTTAATGCAATTTATATTGATGGTGCAGTGAACAACGATGTGTTTGGTTTGGCGGCCAACGGTACAAACGGTGGGCAAACCGGTGTGAGCCCTATTTCTTTGGATGCGATTGAATCTTTCCAAATAAGTATTGCGCCTTTCGATGTTCGGATTTCTGGATTTGCGGGGGGTGCTATTAGTGCTACTACCCGATCGGGAACCAATGAATTCCAAGGTTCGGCCTATGCACTTGTACGGAATGAAGATCTTTCCGGTAAAACTCCGGTAGGTCTTTTGGGTGATGGAGACGAAAGGGAAAAATTACCCGAATTTTCTGCCGACACTTATGGAGTGCGCATTGGTGGCCCTATCATCAAGGACAAGCTATTCTTCTTTGTAAACTATGAAAGACAAGAAATAGAAACGCCACAGCCCTTTAATGTGAGCAATTATCTCGGCAACGCTTCAGCTGCCGATTTGGATGCGTTGCGCAGTTTTATTACCAATCAGTTCAATTACGATCCGGGATCCTTTAATAATAATATAAATTCTTTGGAGAGTGATAAACTTATTGCAAAAATAGACTGGAATATTAATGATAATAATAACTTGGCGTTACGACATAGCTATGTAAAGGCAACTAACCTTTCCAGAGGAAGTTCTACACCGCGAGCCATCAACTTTTTAAATGGTGCCCAGCAATTTCCATCAACTACCAACTCTACTTCTTTGGAATTAAGTTCTAGATTTGGCGATAAATTCGCCAATAATTTGGTTCTTGGGTATACTCGAGTAAGAGATGACAGGGGATTTACAGGCAATCCTTTCCCTAGTGTTTCTATTGTGGATGGCGCAGGTACTATTTTCTTTGGTTCGGACCAAGCATCTACAGCAAACCTGCTGACACAAGATATCGTTACTCTGACGAATAATTTTGAAATGTATTTTGGTAAACACACCATTACAATAGGGACGCATAACGAATTTTCCTCCGTAAAAAATGTATTCTTTAATAGGAATTTTGGGGAATATCGTTTTAGTAATTTACAAGATTTTCTAGATGGTAATAACGCAAACAGATATAGAACGAACTATTCGCTTTTGGGTGGTATTGGTGATGACTCTCAAGGAGCTGCCGAGTTCGATTTGTTTCAACTGGGATTTTATGTTCAGGATGAGATAAATATTTCTGAAAATTTTAAACTTTCAGCAGGTGTCCGTTTCGATATTCCGTATTGGGAAAGCGGTTTGGCCAATGATGATTTTAACACGCGATCAGTAGCATTGCTAGAGGCTGCCGGTAAAAATTTGCAAGGTGCCAGAGTGGGGAAAAGAGTAGATCCTATTGTTCATGTATCTCCCCGTGTTGGCTTTAATTGGGATGTTACAGGAAACAAGCAGACCACCCTTAGAGGCGGATTTGGAATTTTTACTTCCAGATTGCCTTTGGTATGGCCGGGCGGCATGTATAATAACAATGGACTCACTAATGGCAGTTTAACCATAAATGGTGCAGCCAATACCCCAACATTTACCGCAGATGTTAACAATCAGTTTAGAGATCCGCTTCCGGGTAGTGGTGGAGTTGGTGGTAACATCGATTTGTTTGCCCCTAACTTTAAATTACCACAGGTATTTAAAACCAATATTGCTATTGATCAGAAATTGCCCGGAGGTATTATAGCTACCGCCGAGTTTATTCATAATGATAACATCACGTCTATAAAATATGAGAATATAAACCTTGCAGGCCCTCAGTTTAGAACTACCGGAGCCGATGTACGACCCAACTATGGCGGAGTGAGAGTAGACAATACGTATGACGGTATCTATTTAGCGTCCAACACAGGTGAGGGCGATTCTTGGAATGCCGCTTTTACTTTAACCAAAAACTTTTACAGTGACTTTTTTAATGCCACCGTACAAGGCTCCTATTCCTACGGAGAATCGAATGTGTTTTTTGACGGAACATCATCCATAAATGCCTCTCAATGGATCAATATTGAGTCTGTTAATGGATCTAATGCACTAAGAGGTACTTCGAGGTCCGATTTTGATCAAGGCCATAGAATTACGAGCAATTCTTCCTTTAGTTTCAAATGGAACAAAAACGTAAAGACGACCTTAGGCTTCTTTTACGAAGGTGCAGATGGAACCCCAATAAGTTATGTGTATAACGACCAAGGGAACTTGTTACGAGATACATTTGGCCCTAACGCCTTGATCTACGTTCCTGCAAACAGAAATGAAATTGTTCTGGTAGATGCCAACAATGGCCTAACGGCAGACCAACAATGGGAACAGTTAAACGCCTTTATTAGCGGAAACGAGTACCTAAATAGCAGAAGAGGAACACATGCCGAAAGAAATGGCGATCGACTTAAATGGAGTCACGTCATTGATTTTAAATTTGCCCAAGAATTCGGAATTATGGTGAACAACAAGCGTCATGCCCTAGAGTTTACGGCAGACATTTTTAATTTCACCAATTTGTTAAACAAAGATTGGGGCAAACGGTATTTCTCTAATTTTGATGCCGTGCAACTTATAGATTTTGCCGGGTTTGACACCGATGGTACTACACCTACCTTTAGGTTTAACCCCAATGCGGCAAGCCGCCTAAATCAGATAGACGATTCCGGTTTGCAGTCTTCTAGATGGCAAATGCAAATAGGACTAAGGTATTCGTTTAATTAACTTGTACCTGAAAAGCACACTAACCACCCTAGTGGATTGTTTTTCGAATTAGATATAAATGATCATCATTACAGAGACAATACCACTGGTATTGTCTCTTTTTTTTGGTTCAGTTTCAAGTATTCTAACCCCCTACCGTTTCGTAAAGCGAATACGTTTAGGGTATTATGTTTTTTTTCGAAAGACACATTAGAAAGATTCCGTTGAGCATGCCAAAAGAAGATGCCATGTAGTTGATACTGTTTCAAGCCTTAGTAGTTCCAGTGTACCTAACAGTAGACTTGGCTACATGTACATCATGCTAAAATTGCTGCGCGGTTTTCTAAATTGCCATCAAAATTCCAAATAGGAAACCCAAAACGCCTTAGTCTCATAACATGAGACTAAGGCGTTTTTACTACAATAAAAAAAGCAACACTATCTAAAATGTCACCGTGGCTCCAAGTAAAAAATGGATACCCGCCTGCGGATAAAAGCCGGCTCCCTCCATGGTGGTTATCGTACCAGGTGTAGAAAAATCATCGTCATAGGTAAAGAAAAAACCATTAGATTCAAACAACGAATCAAAAATATTATTCACAAGTCCGGAAAAGACAATGCTTTTTACAAGCCATTTGGGTTGTATCTCGTACTGCACATTAAAATCGGTTTGCGAATAGGCATCTAATACCGAGCTTTCTGCGTCTATATTCCCCATATACTGCTTGCCCACGTATTTGGTGAGTAAGGATAATTGCAAGTTTTCTGTTGGCAGATAGCTAAAGCGATTCCCTAATATCACATTCGGGGAAAAGGCAATGTGGGTATTGCCCAAATTTTCTAATACGCCATCGCGTTGAAATAGAAAGTTTCTGTTTTTGTTACTGCTCAAGGCAATATTTGGCGCCAGTACAAATTGCTTACCTAATTGAATGAGTGCATCTACTTCTATACCAAGCCTGTAACTATCGCCCACGTTAGATCGTAAAGGCGCACCCACATCATTGAGTTCGCCGGTAAGTACCAATTGGTCTTTGTAACGCATATAGTACACGTTCGTATTTAGGTGCGCCTTTCCTGAAACATGCCGCCATCCTAATTCAAAATCATTGAGTCTTTCGGGACGGGGACTGCCATTTTCGTAATCGTTTCGGTTGGGTTCCCGGTTGGCTCTGGCAAAAGAAAAGTAGATGTTGTTTTTATGATTTAGATTATACGTTAATCCCGCTTTTGGATTAAAGAAATTAAAGGTGTCGTCTACCAAACCTGTATCCGGACTATCAGCTTCATAATGTACACGACGAAATTGCATATCGCCAAAAAGGTTCCACTTTTTGTGAATGTTGTAATTTACCTTGGCAAAACTGTTGAAATCGCTTTTAGTACTGCTGTTGTCGTAATACCGATCTCGAATATTACTGTTGCTGGCAAAACGAGCCCATATCACTTCCCCAAAATGATCCCCGTCGTAATTGCTCCATCCTCCACCCAAAATTACATTAAGGTTTTCTCGGGTATAGTTGGTGGAAAACGTAGTGCCGTAAAAATCATTATCTAACCAACGTCGGCGAATAAGATCTGTGGTGTTCACTTCGGTTCCGTTGACGATAATAGGATCAAAATCGTAGGTTGCAAAATCGTCGTCTTCCCGAAACTGCTCAAAGAATCCACGGCCCCGTGTATAAAAAATAGCCAAATTGGTATTCCAATTCGCGTTAACTTGTTCATTCCAATGCAATTGAAAGTGATCTTGTTTGTAATTATCTACTTCGTTTTCATAAAATTGAGTTACCCCGTTTTCGTCGGTAAACATCCCAGCGGTGTTAAAAGTTCGGTTTGTAGCGAGGGTTTGGGCATCGATTCCGTTCCAAGCTTGGTAGGTTATTTCGTGACCGCCAAATAAAAGCGCTTTTAGTAGCGTGTTCTTATCTTTATACGCCCCTTGTAAAAAATAGGAATCCAGTTCGGCACTAGCCCGATCTACGTAGCCATCGGACGTAATTCGGGAGAGACGCCCCGAAAATTCTACATGTTCGTTGAGCAATCCCGTGCTAAATTTTATGTTGTTCCTCAGGGTATTAAAACTCCCTACAGAGGAGGAAATTTGCCCGTAGGGCTGATCGGATACTGCATCAGTAAGCAGGTTTAAACTGGCACCAAAAGCACCAGAACCATTCGTAGAGGTGCCTACTCCACGCTGCAATTGTAAACTTTCGGTAGAAGATGCAAAATCGGGCATATTTACCCAGAACGTGCCGTGCGACTCCGCATCGTTGTAGGGCACTCCGTTTACGGTTACATTTACCCGTGTAGCATCACTACCCCGAACACGGATGCTGGTATAGCCAATGCCTGCGCCGGCATCGGATGTGGTTACAACAGCCGGTAAAAAATTAAGTAAAATGGGGATGTCCTGACCCAGATTTCGGGGTTTCAGATCTTCTTTGGTAACATTAGTAAAGGTAATGGGTGATGCGGTAGTTGCGCGTACTGCGGACACAAGAACTTCATCTAAATTAATTTTACTTCCCTCTAGGGAATCTAAAGGTTTTTCTTGAGCCTGACCCCAATGGATCAGTCCAAAAACGGCAATAGTGGTGAAAATAGGTTTCATTCGTAAATATGAATTACGAATAAAAGGGGCTATTATTCCTGATTAATAATTGATTTTTGGTTTTAAACCCGGACTGAAAGTTCCGTGAAAAGAAACCGTTGTAACTCCAATGAGCTATATTAGCTTCCCTTGGCAGCATTACCTGCCCAGGTTCGTTGGGTATAATCTCAGCTTCGTCCATAACCATTATCAGGTTTATTCTGATTTTTGGTTTGCGATTTAGCACCCCTTTGAGATGGTACAAATGTACTTCAGTCTTTTTTAATTTCCATGGAAAATGAGAACATAATTAACCTAGCCTTACCACCTCTATATCGCTTTTGTCCGTATTGAATTTGGAAGACTTTCATTTTCAAAAGCATACAATGAGCAGATCTAAAAAAATTGACCCTTAAAATTGTAATTAGCTAGCTACTTCTTGCGCTTTTGGGCGTAGTCGTTGGGTTTTTTATAGTTTCTGAAATACGGGTATTTCTGGGTGCCGAAACTACGCTGGAAAGGGAAGGTAAATGTTTAAAAACAGGAGTGCTACCTAGGAATAGCCACGAGGCAGAATTTATCCAAACCGGCACTTCAAAGGAAGACCAAAAGAAATTTGAATGCCTATGAAAATAAGGTAGACTCGATCATTGTGGCTATTGATACGCTTAAGAAGATGGAACAAAATAACCTATACAAAAACCATAATCAGGGTAAGTAAAAATCCCGCCAAGGCAAAATACATCCCTTTTTTAAAAACAGGCATTTTTGGGGTATACATCCAAAAAGCGGAAATCACAAAAAACAAAAGAGAAGTTCCAAAGAAGATATTTAAATAGAACAAGGGACTCTTGGTGGTTGCCTTATGCATTTTTTCCATTTTATCGAGAAGAAAGGGCAACTTCATTTTTTTTACCGTAGCCATTCCTGTAGCCTCATTGTAATTTCCATCTTTAAAGTAGAGTACATCGCCCTCCTTTTTGTCAACTTTTACACCCATTTTTATCTTTGGCCCTATTTCGCCTTCCGATAAGTTAGAGCCAATATGTATTTCTTCAACCACCTCGCTTTTAAGAAAGTTCGTTTGCCTAAAAATCATGATGATTCCACTGATGGCATACACGGCCATAATACCTGCCAAAAAATAACCTAAGTATCTATGTATTAGTCGAACTTGAAAAGAAAATGGCGTTTTTTTGTTAGTCATGTGGTACTCCTTTGTTAGGTTGTTACTACTTGGATGGCAACAAATGTAAAAGGTTTAATTTAAAAATAAAAAAAGCTGCACAAATGCAACTCCATGAACCAAACCAAACCGGCGATAAAAACGAACTTAAAGTTCAATCTAAAGATTCCCCGACCCTTGGGTCGGGGTTTCCTATTTACCTCTCCTTTGGAGAGGTCGGAACTGTCTTTTTGCAGTTCCGGGTGAGGTGAAATACAAAATTTCGGTTTTTGGCCCAAAGGCCAAAATGAAACTGGCGAAATACCCTATGGCTTGCCTCGGGGATAGTCAGTTTCAAGAATTTTTTTATTACAATTTCCGTTAGCATCGATCTGTAGCGCAGCGTCTCTTTCATCTTTGTTCGCAACCTCAATGCTGTAGCTGTCCCCTTCATTTTTAAAGGCGTTGTTATGTACGTTCCGGTATGATCGCTGGCCATAGGTATTTCCGTGAACCTAGGGTTTCCCTTTCCATTATCTATATATCATACGGGTAGCACTATAATTACATTCTTTCTGGCTTGCAGACTTCATCTGGATTTTCTCTTGTTTTCTCACCGTTTCCATTGGCTTTTATTATTCCAAGAAAACGCTACGGCTATAAGGATGCGACCCTTGGTTCCATTTCCATTACAGAAAACCCTTTGCTACTATGGTCTTGGCTGTCTTCTGTATAACGACTTTATAGCACTAGTTCTATCGGCATAACCTCCGGTTGACGCTACAGACCCCCTACGAAAAACTCATATCGCTTTTAGTGTAACCGACATGATTTACAACCCTTGCTTACGTCCAACTATAGGGTTTTGCAGTCTAATGTTCACTAATCTCAGAGGTAACCTTGTATTAGATGCCTGTCCGTTAAGCCACAATTTTACCTCAGCAGAATCGCTTTTGGGTGCAATAAGCATCTAAAAGTCTATGAGTTTATCACCAACAATTAGGAACTCCCAGCAGATAAAATGGCTGAGATCAAGAAGAATAGGTGGCAGATAGAGACCCTATTCAAAAGCCTTAAGTAGAACTTTACGCTAAAATATTTTCTTGTAGACAATCAAAATGCCATAGAGATACCAATTTGGGTCAGTTTAATAATCCAGCTAATCATGCTCGTTATCCAATGAAAAGCAGAGAGTAAAAGGTGCAAGGGATAGAGGTAGTTTGATTAATGACCTATATGGATGTGTTCATGTTCTTAAAAAATCTAGAGACAGAATGAAAGGATTTTTTAGTAGTTTAGATTCTTATCGGACAGCCATGTTTTCCTTTAAAGTATTTGGAGATCGATGCTCCTCAAAACAATAAATTGCTGTAAATTTGCTTAAAATATAACAATTAAACTATTAAAAGTTATAAAATGTCTGAAATAAGCACTGCTTTTGGGATTCAAGAGGCATTAAAGACCTTGGGGATACAGGAAATTAATAAGGGAACAAGTACGGGATCGGTACATTATGCATCCGGTGATAGGCTACCTTCGTATTCGCCGGTAGATGGTCAATTGATAGCTTCGGTTATAACGACCTCAAAAACAGACTATAACAAGGTAATGGAAACTGCAACTGCGGCATTTAACATTTGGCGCTCAAAACCGGCACCCCAACGCGGAGAGATTGTGCGTCAATTTGGGAATAAGCTCCGGGAGTTAAAGGAGCCTCTTGGGAAATTGGTTTCTTATGAAATGGGCAAAAGTTATCAGGAAGGGCTGGGTGAGGTACAGGAAATGATAGACATTTGCGATTTTGCTGTAGGCCTTTCTAGGCAGCTTCATGGTCTTACCATGCATTCTGAGCGGCCCGGTCACCGGATGTACGAGCAGTACCACCCTTTGGGTGTGGTAGGAATTATTTCCGCATTTAACTTTCCGGTAGCCGTTTGGGCGTGGAACACGGCACTGGCATGGGTCTGTGGCGATGTTTGTGTGTGGAAGCCATCAGAAAAAACACCTTTATGTGGTGTAGCCTGTCAAAAAATTGCGGCAGAAGTCTTTAAGGCCAACAATCTGCCAGAAGGTATTTCCTGCCTTATTAATGGCGATTATAAGGTGGGCGAGTTTATGACTCACGATAGTCGTATTCCCCTTATCTCGGCCACGGGATCTATCCGGATGGGTAAGATAGTAGCGCAGGCGGTGGCAGCAAGACTAGGAAAATCGCTGCTGGAATTAGGAGGTAACAATGCCATAATAGTAACACCGGATGCCGATATTAAAATGACAGTAATCGGTGCCGTTTTCGGTGCAGTGGGTACCGCCGGGCAACGTTGCACCTCTACGCGTAGATTAATTATCCACGATGCCGTATACGACAAAGTGAAAAATGCTATTGTGGAGGCCTACCAGCAACTCCGTATTGGTAATCCATTAGATGAAAATAATCATATAGGACCCCTTATCGATACCGATGCCGTCGCTGCCTATAGTCATACGTTAAAAAAAGTTGTAGCTGAGGGAGGTACTCTACTATTAGAAGGAGGTGTTTTAGAAGGTGAGGGCTATGAAAGTGGATGCTACGTGAAACCTGCCATAGTCGGGGCAAAACCACAGTTTGAAATGGTGCAGCAAGAAACTTTTGCTCCCATTCTATATCTCCTAAAATATTCCGGAGCTGTAGAAAATGCAATTGAAATTCAAAATGGAGTGGTGCAGGGATTATCATCTGCCATTATGACTAATAATTTGCGCGAGGCAGAACGTTTCCTATCAGCCTCAGGCAGCGATTGTGGTATAGCTAATGTTAACATAGGTACTTCGGGTGCAGAAATTGGTGGCGCCTTTGGTGGAGAAAAGGAAACAGGTGGTGGCCGAGAATCCGGCTCAGATGCTTGGAAAGTCTATATGCGTAGGCAAACCAATACCATTAATTATACTACCGCATTGCCCTTGGCGCAAGGTATTAAATTTGAATTATAAAGGAGAACCGGCCTTCCATTTGTTTGCGAAAGGCAAAAATTGAAGCGAAGAATTTATGCCGGTCGCACAGGGTCCTATTTAGTAACAGAATACTCATGTAGTAAGTCGGTTGTCTCTCTCTTTTACCCTAAGACCACGGAAATATATCCTTGACCCTTTTGGGCGTCAGAGATCTTTTAAAGGCTTAGCATGCAATACCTGTTCAAATAAATAGAAAAACAGATTTGTACATTTCATTGTTTATTCCCTATCTTAGAACCGAAAATATTTTAAAGGCAGAAAACCTGTATCACCTTGGTATTTATGGATTAGGTTCAGGGAATATGTATTCTAACCAAAAAAAGCATTAAAAATGAAAAAGCTAGTCAGTATGTTGGCTCTAGGGAGTCTTTTAATCGGTTGCGGCGAGAAAAAAGAGGAAAAGAAAGAAGGTTTTGAATTGAATAGAGCCAAAAAGGAAACCAAGGCGGTGGAAGCTTCCGACGGTGTTCCTGTGGATATGAATAACAAAGGAATAGGCCCTATTACATCGGTCACCTTTGGTGCGGAAATTGATACGGAATTGGCAGCCAAAGGGGAGGCCAAATACAATGTTACTTGTGTAGCGTGCCATCAAGCTAATCAACGAATGATTGGCCCTGCCTTAGCCGGTGTTTACGAGCGCAGAAGTCCGGAATGGGTTATGAATATGATCCTTAATCCAGACGGCATGCTCAAAGAAGATCCTATTGCAAAGGCCTTGCTTAAAGAGTATAACAACGCCATTATGTTAAATCAAAACTTTACGGAAGAAGAAGCGCGCGCTGTTGCAGAATATTTAAGAACCATGTAAGGGAACTACCTACACGTAGAAACGGCTGCCTATTTTATATAGGCGGCTTTTTTTGCGATATTTCCGTAGCGCTCAGTTTCCGTGTTTTCCTTTTTCCCAGCCGTGTTTTCCTAGATACTGTGTAGCAGTTTCTGTGGCCTCAGCTTCAATGGTGGTACCCATAGAATCGTTCCAACGGTTTAGAAATCCAAAAAGCGAAATAACGCCTAACATTTCTACAATCTCTCCTTCGTTCCAATAGGTATGCAAGCGGTGTTGTAAAGTAGCGTCTACCGCATTCGGTATTTGGCTGGCTGCCAACGAAAAATCTAGGGCCACGCGCTCAGCTTCTGAAAAAGCAGGATGCGTGCGGTATTCCCAAATATGATCTAATTGCTCCTGCCCGGCACCATAGCGTTCGGCGGCTCGTATGGAATGAGCCTGGCAATAGCGACACCCGGAAGCGTTACTGCTTACCCAAGCAATTAATCGTTTTAAAGCGGAACTTACGCGCCCATCATTGGTCATTACGGCTTTGTTGAGGTTGATAAAAGCAGCGGAAATAGCAGGCCTGTGCTGCATGGTTAAGACGGAATTGGGGCAAAAACCCAATGTTTCGTTGAAAAATTCAGCCAATTTTTTTGTTTCCGGATCGTGATTGGGATCTAAAGGGGTTACGAGGGGCATATTTCTACAGTTAAAAATAGTATTTTTGAAAGATACAAAAACGAAAAATATGGGAGCAAAAAATCATATCACCACCAAATGGCTGGGCAACATGGCCTTTGAGAGTACCAACCCTTCCGGGCTACATTTAAAAATAGACGCTAGCCCCGATGATGGGGGCGATGGAGACGGATTTCGCCCTAAAGCCCTTATGCTTTCTGGGTTGGCAGGTTGCTCAGGGTTAGATATTGCCATGTTGATAAAAAAAATGAAGTTAGAGGTTGCCGATTTTCATATTGAGACCATCGCCAATCTTACAGAGGAGCATCCCAAGTATTATGATGCGGTAACCATTGAATATCATTTTTATGGAAACAATTTAAAGGAAGACAAATTGAAAAAAGCTGTCGCGCTCTCAGTAGAAAAATACTGTGGTGTTATGGAAATGTTTCGACGGTTTGCAGCTTTGAAGATTGAGAGTGTTTTTCATCATAGTTAAATAAGTTCAAAAATCAATTTCAGAGCCCAAACTCAAAAATCAAATTCAAGCGCAATTTATGTCAAACAAAAGTTATGACCTTGAAGAAAGATTAGTAAATTTTGCTGCCGATACGGCTATTTTCTGTAAAGAAGTCCCAAATGATTTTGTCGGACAATATTATGGACAACAGCTTTTACGCTCCTCAGGTAGTTCTGCACTTAACTTTGGCGAAATGCAGGGTGCGCAATCTGACAAGGATTTTAAAAATAAGGCTACTATTTCTCTAAAGGAACTCAAGGAGTCGCGTATGAATTTAAAAATCTTGGCAAGAATTGATTATGGAATTGAAATAAAAAGAGCAGCTATTTTGGAAGAGGTAGAACAATTAATAAAAATTGTAGCCACAATAATTAGGAACAAAACCTGATTAGAGAATTTTTTATTTGAATTAACCTAATTAATTGAATTTCGATCTTGTATTTGATTTTGCTATTTGTATTTGTATTTGATTTGCCGTTTATATTTTAACTAAAAGTAGGTAGCCCATGCGCTGGACCATAAAGCCAAAACCGGAAGCACACAAAATAGCTAGCTTAGCTATGGAGTTGCAGGTAGCACCTTTGGTCGCAACCTTATTACTGCAAAGGGGTATTGAAACCTTTGAAGACGCAAAAAAATTCTTTAGACCTCAGTTGACCGATCTTCACGATCCCTTTTTGATGAAAGATATGGATTTGGCAGTAGCTCGCATTGAAAAAGCCATTGCCAACAACGAAAACATATTGGTTTTTGGGGATTATGATGTGGACGGTACCACCGCGGTAGCATTGGTTTCTTCTTATTTATTGACGAAATATCCTAATGTGGCCACCTATATTCCGGACCGTTATAACGAGGGCTATGGAATTTCGATTCAGGGAATCGACTTTGCTGAGGACAATGGTTTTAGTTTAATTGTAGCGTTGGACTGCGGCATAAAAGCCATTGACAAGGTTGCGTATGCAACTAAAAAGGGCATCGATTTTATTATTTGCGACCACCATCGTCCCGGAGAACATTTGCCCGAGGCAGTTGCAATTTTAGACCCGAAAAGAGGCGACTGTACCTATCCTTATGATGAATTATGTGGCTGTGGAGTAGGTTTTAAACTGATTCAGGCACTTGGTGCACGACTAGGAGAAACCATAGAAGATTTAATCCCCTACCTTGATTTGGTAGCTACCGCTATCGGTGCCGATATTGTTCCCATAACAGGAGAAAACAGGATATTGGCGTATTACGGTTTACAGGTAATCAATTCAAATCCGCGGGTTGGTTTTAAAGCGATTATCAGTCAAATAAAAAAACAGGAGCTTACCATTACCGATGTGGTTTTTATCATTGCCCCACGTATTAATGCTGCAGGGCGCATGGAGCATGGGCAACATGCGGTGAACTTACTCACCGAAACCAATTTGGAAAGAGCACAGGAATTTGCCGTAGGGATTGAACAATTTAATTTGGATCGCCGTAGTCTGGATCAGGAAATTACTAAAGAGGCTTTATTGCAAATACAGGAAAATAAAGAGGAAGAACGATTTACTTCTGTGGTTTATAATAAAAACTGGCACAAAGGGGTCATAGGCATTGTCGCTTCCCGACTTACCGAAACCTATTATCGACCCACACTGGTATTTACCAAAAGCGGGAATAAACTGGCTGCCTCTGCCCGTTCTGTAAAAGGGTTTGATGTTTATAATGCGTTGGAGGAATGCGCGGATTGTATTGAGCAATTCGGCGGACATAAATATGCAGCCGGACTTACCTTATTGGAAGAACAATATGAGACCTTTAAAAAGCAATTTGAAAAAGTGGTTTCAGAAACCATTGATCCCGGATTGTTAACTCCGGAGATTTCGGTGGACGCTTTGATACAACTAAAAGACATTACCCCTAAATTACTGCGTATTATACGCCAATTCGCTCCCTTTGGTCCGGGGAATATGACGCCTGTTTTTATGGCAGAGCGTCTTACCGATACGGGCTACTGCAAAGGAGTAGGGGAAGAAGAAAAGCATTTAAAACTGACGGTGAAACAACATGATTCAGAAGCCATCGGAGCTATTGGTTTTAATTTAGGAGATAAACTTCTTTTGACTGCGGACAAGAAACCTTTTGATGCTGTTTTCTCGATTGATGAAAATGAGTGGCAGGGAATGGTCAGCGTGCAGTTAAAAATTAGGGATTTGAGGTAGTAGTATTCCATTTTGGCATTACAAAAAGCCAAAGCACTGCTGCACTTTGGCTTGAACAAAAAAACTAACTAACTTAAACTTACATCGGTTTTATCCAGAGCAGGGATTTCCACTTTGCTTTTTCTTTTAGCACCAGCAAAATATTGATTAAAAACAGCCCCCCGGCTTGGATTAATTCCTGTATTTCATCCGACTCTAAAAAGAGATGGAATAAGAAAATATGTAAGGTTATGGGCAACAAAAACAATGCGCCGATAAATCCTGTTCCCTGAAGCAAGAGTAATAATCCAAAGATGAGTTCGCAAATGCCCAACACCTGCCAGAAATATCCGGTTTGTTTTGCCCCACTGATATACAATATTTTCTGCAAGGTGCTTTCCTTTTCCGGTGCCTTAAATTGTTCCGCCTTTTCCACCACGGCTATGGGAGTAGGAATAGGTTTTTGAAATTTTTGAATTCCTCCGTAAACCATCATCCCCCCTAAAATAAGGCGTAGTACAATGAATAAAATGCTAACTGACTTCTGCATTAGTTCAAGGATGTTTCCCCTTCATTGGGATTATACACATAATTAAAGGTATAAAAACGGGCTTCATCCGTAAAGCCATCGGGCTGGGCGGGAGCATCTTTGTAATAACTCAATAGTTCTACTTTGGCATATTTTCCGTCGTGCGTACGAATGACCAGTATTTTTCCGGGAATTGGATTCACTAGATTGGTCTGCGGACTATAGTTATACCAGCCATTATCACTCCCCGTTGGGATAGCAAAAGAAGTCGCCTCGTCTTGGAGAAAGGCATATACTGCCGCATCCGTGACACTTGCAAATGTTCCTGTAGCTATCGCCGCTCCGGCATCTCCGTTTCTTGCAGGCTCATCGGTTGTTCCGGTTGCTACCCCTCCATTAACCGCAATGGTAGTACCCCGAAAGGCAATATCCCATTCGGTTTCGCTGCTCGTAGTGGCTCCTGTGGCAAAGCTAAATTTTGTAAAGGGGCCTCCAACAGGCTGCCCTTGTCCACCCGTCTGGGGTGCAGGCAAGTTGCTTATGGCTTTACTTTCAATAGGATCTAATGGGGTTTGACCATCATCGCTGTTACAGGCCATAAAAGCGGTAAAGATGAAGACTAGTGTAAAAAATTTAAAAGTGGATTGCATAATTTTTAGAATTTAAAAATGAATATTTAGTTTAGTAAAAATCTGTATTCCGGGCAGCCCGGGAATATTGTTTATATCGGTATAATCAAAGAGGTTGTTTACGCCTATTTGCAGGCGGTACCGATCGGAAAAGGATTTATTAAGCGTAACATGTACCAAGGCGTATCCATCCACAAAAGAGGTGTCGTAGGTGTCCAGAATGCCGTTACCGTTACCATTGAAAAGCCCGTATTTACTGCGATAATTGATTCGGAAGTTAGCGTTGGCCTTCCATTTGGGGATGTCGTAAAAAAGTTTAAAGTTAGCCGTATGTCGCGAACGGTTGATGAGACCAAAATAATCGGAGGAGCTTAACTGTACCGTCTGTAGTGTTTCAGGATCACGGGCAAATACCTCGTCCCGTTTTATAGTAGCCTCCTTATCCTTATCCTTTGCAAACAGCAATTGATACCCTGCGGAAAGAGTAAGGTTTTTAGTAAGGGTGTAGCTGGAGTTGAATTCAGCACCCGTGGTGTAAATGCGGTTAAAATTGACATAACTAAAGACATTTTGTCCGTTGGTTTTGCGGGCAACGATACGGGTATCAATCAGATTTTTAAAATCATTTCTAAAGAAGTTGAGTTCAGTCTTTAATTTTTTGTAGGTATGTGCTGCACCAAGATTATATCCAACAGAGCTTTCGGGCTGTAAAGGTGCGTTGAGTTCAGCATAATCAAAAAGGATATCGGTGAGCTGCCCTTGTTCCTCCAATTCCTGAATTTTTTCTACAGCTACATTATAACCCAAAACAGAATATCCCACGGCAGAATTCGTAAAATCGAAATACAACTGCCGAAAATCGGGAGCTTTAAAACCGTAGCCTACCGAGCCTTTAAGAGAAATAGTGGAACTAATGCTATAGTTGGCTGAGAATTTGGGGCTTAATTGGGATCTATATTCACTGTGATGATCAAAGCGAGACCCGAGTATGAGGTTTAATTTTTTTAAGGGATGAAAGTCGTATTGCGCATAGATATATTGGGAATTGAAGACCACCCTTTCATCGAAGAAGGTGCGATCTAAATTTTCATGATTATATCCCAATCCAAGGGTTAGGGTTTGTTTGGGAGAGAAGTTGTAGATTCCCCTGATTTCAGGACGCACTAATTTCTGGTCAAAGTCACTTTCGCTCAGAACGGTTTGGGAAACCGGACTTTGCAAAAGCTCGTTGGCTTTGTAATTTGTTTGATAGAACTCATACTGAAAGCTTAACCTTTCATTTACTGTATGGTCTAACAGGCCGTGAATATTAAATTCATTAATAGCACTATCTCCTTCATACAATTCTTCATCCACCAATACAGTCGCATCTTGTTTTTGATTATAAAGTCGTCCCGAGGTATACATTTTTAATCGGTCAGAAAAGGAATACCATACTTGTGGATGTAACGTATAGTTTTGGAATGGACTCACGGTTTGTCCTGGAGTTTCCGGTGCTAAATCATAACCTTCGCTATGCAGAGAATTTGCATAAACGGAATAGCCCAATTTTTTCGCTTGCTGATTTAGGTTGATGTTGGCATCGTGAGTGTTAAAAGATGCAAAACGATAGGAAGCATTTCCATTTAATTGACACTCAATAGGGTTTTCGGTAATTATATTGATGACACCACCCAAAGCTTCCGAGCCGTAAAGACTGGACGATGGGCCTTTTACTACTTCGACTTGTTTTATGTTGCCAACGGTGAGTCTACTTAAATCAAAATTGCCCGAAGATCTTCCCACTAAGGGCACACCATTGATTAAAATTAAAATATAGTCGGAAGCTATCCCCTGTATTTGCACCCCATCAAACCCACTTTCATCACTAACTGTTATAATGCCCGTTTGTTCATTTAGAATCTCGTTAAGACGAATTACACCGGTATTTTGAATTTGTTTTTTAGAAATTATAGTTACAGGAAGCGGAATTTCGGAGAGCTGTCTTATGGTTCGGGTTGCTGTTACAACAACCTCATCCAGCGCTTGAGTTTGAATGCTGTCTACCGTTTCTTGAGCTTGCAGTGCAGAAAGAATGCCTAGAAAAGCAACAAGCATCGGTAATTTATTTAGAATCATTCTGAATAATTTTCGACAAATATATTAGTTATTTTTATTTAATCTAAATAAAATTTATATTTTTGCCGAAATAAATATTAGATCCATTTAAACTATTTTGAAATGAAAAAATTAGCCTTACTCGTTACCATTTCCTTAACTACCTTTTCTGCACTACAAGCACAATCCAATAAAAAGCAACAAGACATCGCTTCCATTAGGGATATGTGTGGCTGCTATGAGATCGAGTTTAAGTACACAGAAACCTTTGCGCCAGATACAGCTTATGCAAAGCACTCAGATTATAGGGCTACGGCCTTGGAATGGGCGGAATTGATAACGGATAGTGATCAAAAACTATCCATTCAACATTTACTAGTTATCAATGATACCATGGTGATTAAACATTGGCGACAAGATTGGGAATACGAAAACCAGAAGGTCTTTTATTATGACAAAGACAATAACTGGGTTTTTAAAACCTTGCCCAAAGAGCAAGTAAAAGGGCAATGGACACAAAAAGTTTTTCAGGTAGATGATAGTCCCAGGTATTCCGGTTCAGCCACATGGGTGCATGCTGATGGTAGAAATTATTGGGAAAATAAAACCGATTCGCCGCTACCGCGAAGAGAGCACAGCAAACGATCTGATTATAATGTAATGGTACGTGGCAATCGACAGGAAATTACCCAATACGGCTGGATTCATGAACAGGATAATGACAAACTAATTAGGACTCTTGGTAAGGAAGATGTGCTGCTTGCGCAGGAAAAAGGATTTAACACCTATACTAAAGTCCCTGATGCAAAATGTAAGGCTGCAAAAACATGGTGGAAAGAAAACCAAACTTTTTGGGCTACCATACGCGGTGCTTGGGATGAGGTATATAATCGTTCTGGAAATTTGACGCTTTTAAAACAAGTGGACGCAAAACCGTTGTTTATGCATTTTGATGCATTGCAAAAGAATGCTGTAGGAAAGGAAGCGGTATTACAGGTAATTCAAAAATTTATTCATCCAAAAACAGAATCTATTACAACCGGAAATTGAAGTTGAGGTATTTTCTGATTCAAAGGTAAGATGTAGTAAAAAGGTTAAAAATTTTTATCCGATGGAAGACATTAACGCCATTTATCATAACTCTTTCGGGATTGCATTTCAATGGAAGAGCAGTGCTACCAAAGACATAAAGAAAGTGCAACTCGTTTTTCGCAATACGGGACTTTTACTTACGCTTCCGGAACTACATCAATTTCTTAAAAATATTAAATGTACCATAGATGGTAATGCTTTATGTTCCGATTGCGCCAATAATGATGCCTGTCGTGCTTTATTAATTGATACTCCCGCGCCGCAGGTATCGCTTGCCGTAAACCAAAAAGAGTTGCAGGGTATTTATGATTTGGTCCAGGGAACCTTATTTCAGCTCAATCTGGACAATTATCTGGGTAGTATTTGCAAGGCTTAAGGTTTGTAGTTGTGTAGCGAAAGCTTCTTCCCATCGAAAACGGCATAGGTAAAATAGGTAATCCAATCTCCTAAGTTTACGTATGTCGATTTTTCATTTAATGCAATCTCTAAAGGCAAGTGTCGGTGACCAAAAACAAAGTAATCATAATGCTGTTGTTCCAGTTTACGTTTGGCGTAGCTCACTAGCCATTCTTTCTCTTCTCCTAAAAATTGAATATCGGCGTCTCCGGAAATCAATTTGTTTTTAACCGATAAGTATTGGGCTAGTTTCACCCCCAAATCCGGGTGCAGCCAACGGAAAAACCATTTGGCTACCGGATTGGTAAAGACTTTTTTCATCCGTTTATAGCCTTTGTCGTGCGGTCCCAAACCATCACCATGACCCATAAAAAAGGAGGTATTGTTAAAGCTAAACTGTTGCGGTTTGTGAAAAACGGTAATGTGTAGTTCTTCTTCAAAATATCCGTCCATCCATAGATCGTGGTTGCCCACAAAATAATAAATGGGAATGCCTGCATCACTGAGTTCGGCCAATTTGCCCAAGGTACGGGTAAAGTATTTGGGAACAACGGTTTTGTATTCAAACCAAAAATCAAATAAATCGCCCAGAAGAAAGATGGCTCCGGCATCTGCTTTGATACTGTCTAACCAAGATACAAAACGTTTTTCACGAGGCCGACTTTCCGAAGCATTGGGTGCTCCTAGATGATTATCACTCGCAAAATAGATTTTCTTGTCCTTTGGCAGGGGTATGGTCTTCATGCGTGGTAAAGATATGGAAAAAGTGGGGATGCATTTAGCTAAATTGAAAGTTCAGCCTAACGAGATCCATATCCTTTTTAGGGCTAGGGGAATTAATTATCACTGGCGTACCATTCCGCAAAGGAGGTTTCCGTCTCCTGAAGTTTTAAAGAATATAACTGAATATGTCGCGGCAAGCGCGCCTTTATTTTGGCAGCAAAATCGATGACCATATTTTCACTAGTCGGTTGGTAGTCGGCTAAAATTACATTATGTCCTCGTTGTATGAGTTCGTTTGCTAAGTCTATATGAGGGGTGTTCATATTAAAGACCGTGGCATGGTCAAAGGTATCTACAATTTCTTCTTTTACAATTTTTTTGAGATCGCCAAAATCGATTACCATCCCCAATTTTACATGGTTTTTGTCGGTAATAGGACTACCAATCACCGTGACCGACAAGCGATAGCTATGGCCGTGAACGTTTCGGCATTTGCCGTCGTAGCCGTATAAGGCATGGCCTGTTTCAAAACTAAATTGCTTGGTAATTCTAATGGTACTCATAAAAAGGATTTGACTTGCAAAAGTAAGGATTCTTGAGCAACGAAACCATATTTGAGCTACATTTGCCCGCTTTCTAAATGGCACGCTTGTGGCAGAACTTTTTGAACAACTAGACTTTGTTGAAAATCCTTTGTACGAACGGGTCATTAGTGATTTACTAGCACAGCAATACAGCATCGTAGATGATTTTTTCTCCTCAGCCATTGTAGAAAAGTTGCGCTTGGCCTTATTAGAAAACTATGATAAAGATCAATTCAAAAAAGCCGCTATAGGCAATGCTTCAAATGCCATTGTAGCCAAAGCAATTCGAGGCGATTTTATTCTGTGGATGGATGAATGCCAAACAGAACCTGCAGAAAAACTCTTTTTTAATAGAATTAATGACCTAGCCCGCTATTTAAACAAAACCTGTTTTTTAGGGATCATGCACACGGAGTTTCATTATGCCCTTTATCCTAAAGGCACTTTTTACAAACGGCATTTGGATACGTTTCAAAATGATGACCGCCGAAAATTATCTATGGTATGCTATCTTAATCTTGCAAACTGGCAGCCCGAAGATGAAGGCGAGTTAGTTTTGTATGTAAACGAAAATGGCATTGAACTTTCCAAAAAAATTCATCCACTTAGTGGTAGGATGGTTATTTTTGAGAGTCAGGTTTTGGAACATGAAGTAAAACCGGCCAAAAGGGATCGCTTGAGCATCACCGGCTGGCTAAAAACCCGATGAAAATTACCGCTTAAATTTTCGGTTGGTCTTAAATCGATTTACGAAATAAACTACCCTCAAAATCAGGACTAAAAAGAGGGAAAATAAAGTTTCCGTACACTTTGTTTCGGATTTTTTTACGTGGCGGGCGTTGCTTTTAGGTTTGAATTGAGGAGCGAGGTAAAATAGGTGTTTGGGGTAATTGACACGTTCTTTCATTTTTTTTGCTTGTCCAAAAGAAACGAAACAAAGAAAAAGACACTCCTTCTTATGTGTTCCCGGAAATCAAAAAGGATTTCCAGGACCGCAATCAAGGCCTAAATTTTTTCCAAGGCTTCAAAAATTCTTTACGGCCATGATTGCTACACTACAGAAGGAGGTTTCCTAACCTGAACTTTTCTTTACTGTTTTGGGTTATTGGTAAATGGAAATTACAAAGTTGTCAAACTTAAGTATCAAGTTCGATTTCAAAGGTTTCAAATTTTTTGTGAAATTGAAAATAAGTTAGAAGATACATTAAAGATAGTTAATGCAGATACAAGTTGGATGTTAGCTTATGAAGTAAAACCTGCCAAAAGGGATAAACTTAGTATCACCGGCTGGTTAAAAACCAGCTAACGCAGCATGTATACTTTTGGTTGTTCTTATATCGATTTACAAAATAGACTACAATGCGCCGCACTCGTTTATAACGAGTACTAGCGTTATGTTTATCGCTTATAGCGCCTATTATTTCGGAACCGGTTTACAAAATATACGGCACCAACAATGAGGAGCATCATGGGAAAAATGAGATTTCCGTTTAGGAAGTCGATCACATTCATACTATAATTTATTAAAGGTATAGGCAAAACGTTTTTTGTGCGATTTTATTTTTTAAAGGTGGCCAATGCCTTTTTAGTAAACTCGGACAACACCAATTTTCCGCTAAGTTCGGCACGTGTAAGCAAGAGATTTTCCCAATGATCGGTACCTTTCCAGAGTACTTTTTTCCATTCTGCGAGGGCTTCCGGATTATAAGCTGCTAGTTTCTCCGTAAAAAACGCCAATTCCTTATCCATTTCTTTCAAACTTTCAAAAACCTTTGAAAAAAGGCCTTTCTGTTGTGCCCAATAGGCATTTTTCCATTCTGTTGGGGCAAGCGACATTTCGGAAAGTGCTGCGGTGCCAATTTTTCGTTCCACTGCCGGTGCAATAACCAAAGGCGCAATACCAATACTGAGTTCAGAAAGTCTGATAGCTGCTGCATCGGTAGCAAAAACATAATCACAGGCTGCAATAAGACCTACTCCGCCACCTACAGTTTTGCCTTGAACACGTCCTACAATAAGTTTTTCACATTGGCGCATGGCATTGATGAGGTTGGCAAATCCACTAAAAAACACGTTCCCCTCTGCACGTGTGGATACCGCCATAAGTTCATCAAACGAAGCACCCCCGCAAAACGGACCTTCGTCGCCCTCAGATTTTAAAACGATAAGCGTAATATTTGGGGCATCAGATAGCTTTTGAAATTCAGAAGTTAATCTATTCAATAGTTCCAAAACAAAGGAATTTCCCGCCGGATGCCCAAATTCCACCGTGGCTATAGTACCCTCAATTTTGGTATATAAACTTCCATTAGGTCTTGTAGTTCCCATCATCTTTCAATTTACTCAAAATTACGACTTTTGTAATCGCGGGTGAAATTTTCTTCGGAATTTCCAAAGCAGTGCACCTGCCCGGATGCCCATCCACAGTACTAAAGCAAGCCAAATACCATGTAATGCGAACCCAAGATATTTCAATAAAAATAAAGCGGGAATAAAACCTATAAAGGTGGCAAAAAGCAACAAATTCCTCAGGTATTTCATCTCTCCCAGCCCTTTAAAGGTACCGTCTAAAACAAACGCCACTGTGTTAATGGGTAATCCTAAAAGCAGAATAAAGAAGATGCTAAAAAAGGTTTCCAAAACTCCGATATCATTAGAAAATAAGCGTCCTATAGGGTTATAAAATAGAAAACCCAAAAACATTAACCCCATGCAAACCACAAGACCGTAGCGCATGGTTTTTTTGACCAAAGCCCAAAGACCGTCAAAATCCTTAGCGCCTAGAAGTCGACCGCCCATGACGTTTCCTGCGGTGGCATACCCGTCAATAAAAAAGGCAGTAAATAACCAAAGGTTTAGGGCAATGGTATGGGCGCCAATAAAACGAGAACCTAGGTCGGTGGCCTCTCTTACGGACAGGATGAGTGCGGTATTTAAGGCAAAAGAACGCACAAAAAGATTTAAGCTCATCAGTACCAATCGTCCCAATTCGGGGTGTAAAGGAAGACGAAGGTGCCAGCTGATATCCGTTTTTAAAATTAGGAGGATAAAAGCCATTAATGCCATAACCAACTGGGCAATAAGGCTGGCCCAGCCCGCCCCTTCCAAATACATGGGTGCTATAAACCCCTCAACGCCATAGACCAGAACAAAGTCCATCACTGCATTTAAAATTGCCCCTGTAATCGCAATGATCATAGGCCAATAGGTGTTTTGCAATCCCTTGAAAATACCAAAAACGGCGAAGGTAAAAAGAGTTAGTGGAAAGCCCCAAACCCGAATGGCGTAATACGAAATGCATAATTCCAATATTTTCCCGGAGGCATTCATCAATTTAAAAATATCCTCAATGACAAATACCGTTGAGAATAAAAGGATAAGACTTACCAAAATATTTAGGGCAATGGCCTGGACTGGTAGGGTTTTTACTTCTTCCAATCTGTTGGCACCCAAATATTGCGAAATAATTGCCGATATGGCACTTTGGGTTTGGCCAAGCACCCAAATCAACATCGACATAAAAGAACCTACGATGCCTGCTGCAGCCAACGATTCCAGTCCGTTTACCGGAATGTTGCCTACAATGGCGGTATCGGTTAAGGATAGCAGCGGTTCTGCTATCCCGGCAATGGTTGCCGGAATGGCTATTTTATTGATGTTTTTAAAGCTGATGGCAGTTTTCAAACAGTTGGGAGATTAAAGCACCAATTCATAGCAATAGAAAGGGTGTTTACTTTGATGTGGAAAATAGATGGTTTCCAATTTTTGGTAGCCCCTGCTTTCATAAAATTTTTGATTTCCGGAATTTTGACTAAAGGTATCTAAACGTACCGAAATAAGCCCTTTATTACGCGCCAAATCCTCTGCAAAATCCATGAGTTGATGGGCGTATCCCTGTCGTTGGTAATTAGGCGCTATAGCCAGCCGATGAATATAATAACTGTGGTTGTTTGGCGTTACCCATGTTACGGTTTCATATTCTAAATCCATTAGCGATGAAATGGCAATACAACCAATTATAGTGTTTTGTTTCTCCAGAAGATAGAGCTCATTTCGGCGTATGTCTTTTTCAAAAACGACAGCAGAAGGATAGTGGTAGTTCCATTGGTAGATTCCGTTTTGCTCCATCATTTTGGTGCAGGCTTGGGTTAGGGAACTAATAGCTGCAATTTCTGAAATCTTTGCATGTCGAATCATTTGCGGAATACAATTTAATTGTAAATTTATAATATCTTAACATAACAGTGTAGTATGAAAAAAATATTGGTTCCTATCGGCACATCACCAAACTCCCATGAAACCTTACAATATGCGGTGGATTTTGCCGCACATTTTAGTGCTGAAATTTTTGTCATGGAGGTTTTTAATGTAAAATCCGGTGCCGGAGATTTGGTGAATATTGAAGAAAAAGTAGCAGAAAACAGTAAGGAGCATCTTAAGGAAGTAATACGTAAAGTAGATGCAAAAAACAGTACCATAAAAATAGCTACCTACAATGGTGATATTATTGATGGGCTAAAGGATATAGATAAAGAACTTGGGATCGATTTAATTATTATTGCCCCGAGAAGCAATGACATTTCCGAAGAACGCTACTTGGGCTATACCTCAGGAAGGATCATAAAGCGAACAGATATCCCAACATTGATTGTTCCAAAGGGTACGGTTTTTAAGCCTTATAAAACCATACTTACCGCATTTAGATCGGGTATTTTAAAGGGGAAGGAAATTCTTAATCCCTTGGTGCAGGTAAAAGATAAATTTAAGGCCAAGGTAAACTTGCTCTTAGTGAAAACACCCGGTTATACCGAAGATGATCTTAAAATTAACACGGAATTAATGGATATTAGTGCGCAGCTTACCTTAAGTGAAAATGCCACCACGTACCACGGCGTACTAGAACATTTTAGGGAGCAACATCCGGATTTACTGTGTGTTTTTAGGAGAAAAAGAGGCTTTTTTAAAAGTTTATGGGAAAAAAGCACCATTTTAAAGTCAGAGTTTTATGTTCCCATTCCTGTTTTAGTATTGAGCGTAAAAAAAGACTAATGCTTATTTCATTTTAGGCCGATTGCATTTTGATACCTAAGTAAAAAGTATTTTCTTTGCCGTCCATTAGGGGGATTAGCTCAGTTGGCTAGAGCGCTTGCCTGGCAGGCAAGAGGTCACCGGTTCGAATCCGGTATTCTCCACCAATTTTTATAGGGCTTCAAGAGTTTTTAATTTTTGGAGCTTTTTTCATTTGCACGCAATTTGCACGCAAAACTGGTTTTCAATTTTGTTGGGTATTATGTGATACATTTTGGTTTATTTCATGCTTCTTAACGGTTAACAAAATATTGTTTTTAAAAAGCATCTCTATTTATGGGGTGATTTAACTTCAATATTAAAGTAATAAATACCCGTTGTGCATTTTGATTATTTAGTGCTTATTTGATATTGAAATCTTCATTATTTGCCTCGATCCTGAAGGAAGTAATGAAGATTTCTTCGATTTGCCCTTTAGGCCAGGGCAAAAATTCAATAAACTAAACCAAAATGAAAAACGGGTCAGGAAATCTTAGTTCCTTCAACTAGAAATTAACTAGAATACTAAAAAAACCACTAATCGGATGCTTAATGTACAAGCTTTTTATTGATTAAAATGTTACCATAAATAGGCAGTTTTATAGCACATCAGAATATACTCATAAGAAATACAAATTCTGTTCATTTTGCTTTTTACTAAACTATAATGATGACTTTTTGATATTTTAGTTATAAAGGGTTAAAATAATTTAGTTTAACGATTAAATCATTACCAAATGAGCGGTAAGTTTTATAAGAAACCACATAACTGGCGTTGGCAAAGATATTATGGCTTAAAGAACGCAAAGGCCTCTTTGGAGGAAGAACTAGAGCAATACCATCTAGATAATTCTGGACACGTACATGATATGTACTGGGATAACCTGAGAAACCCACTGGCAACTTTGATTGGATATATTCCCGGTTTCCATTGTTGTGAGAATTGTTACTACGACGAAATTGGGATGGGAAGTCCGAAAGACATCTGCGAATACAACTATCAGAAGTTGTTTGAAAATATCACAAACTTCGAAAGGACGGTTCAGAACTTGAATATTGGGGATGACATTTCGTTTCTTAGGGGCTCAAACCTCCAAAAACTCCAAAGCAGCTCTGTGCCCGGAAACCATATTGAAGAAAGGCTTTATAAGCATTTTATGGATTTAGACAATCTTGAACAGAATAGGGATATGACCGTTAAAAGTCTTCGTGCGGCAATTGGGAATGTGTCTAACATTGAAATCATCGAACAGGCGGTAGATCCAAAACATAGTGCCTTTATTGCGAAATGGACTTGTCTGTTATCTCCATTTTGGTTGAGAAGTCCGCAATCTTGGAAGCCAGAAAGCGGGAAACACATTCTTGACCATCTTTTCATCTTTTACGATGTGCCAAGTTTTCTTTTAGAACAGTGGTTTCCAAATACGCACGAAGGTTTCGGAAGGCGATACCTTCCTTTTAAATGGATCGTCTGGTATCTTATCATCGGACAAGGGGGAAGCCTTCAAAAGGCATCAAAACGTTTTGCATGGAACATTTACAATAAATTCCAGCACTTTCTTTTAGAAGCTCCCAATACCAACTACCCAATGGAATCATGCCTCTATGCCGAAATATTTAGGCTAGGAGGCAATCGACAAGATTTTATGCGCATCATGTACAGTCGTTCATTGGTCATTGACCCTACGGAGCAGACATATGATGAATCCTATCTTAAATTTTGGCAGCACACCGTTTTTTGGTTGATAAAAAACAGAGAAGCCATAAGCGATGAGGAAAGCAGTCTCATTGTAGATTGGGCGCTTCATAGATATACCGAAACGACCCGAATTAGGAATGAAAAAGAATTCACTTGGAAGGGAAGAAAGGTGCGCAACGTGCTCGTAGCCAGTGAGGAATATGCGGCCACACGTTTTAAGCCTTCATGGGTAGGGTACCACTGGGAGGGACATAACTGGGACTGGATCTTTACAGATGGGAAGGGTGACGCTTGGGACTTTACGGAACTGATCAATGGCAAACAGCTGTATGAAGAAGGACAGTACATGCGCCATTGTGTGGGAACCTATGTAGGAAGATGTGCTTCAGGGACTTCGGCGATTTTCTCTCTGAAAAAGAATGGAAATAGGGTAATTACAATTGAGATAAGTCCAAAACTCCGAATGTTAGTTCAATGTTTGGGCAAGGGCAACAGAAGACCCTCGGAGGAGGAATCAAACGTAATTAAGCGATGGTTATCATTGGCTTGTGGCAAAGTTTTTACTTAAACTTTCTGAATAAAAGATGACATTTGCTAATTTTGGTTATATATCTTAAAACCGAAATGAAACTAACTCTGTTCACGCTTCTTTTTGTTCTTATTTTTAAATGGACAAGTGCCCAAGAAATACCCTTGAATAAACTAGACCAGGCCATAGCGGTCTATACTTCTAAAGTTGAGGATGCCACCTTGTTGAACAACTGTGGCCATGCATTCGATGGTCCTGCTTATTTATTAAAACAAGCCGAGAACAATTGGCTTGATTTTGCACTCTACATCAGTAGTAATTCCAAAAGTTCCATAGGCAAGGACATTTATAACCAGTATGTCCTATTGAACAAATTAGACAATACCCATTTTTCCAAGGAAAAAGTTGAGGAAATCCTAAGGGAAATCACAAAGAACGTATCTCGTAAAGAAGTAAATTATACATTGAGTATACTTAAATCTGACGAAATAAACGCCTTCGCCACTCTCGGTGGTTACCTATATATCACCACGGGACTATTAGACTTTGTAGATACCTATGATGAGCTGGCCTTTATCATAGGCCATGAAGTGGCTCACGAGGATAAATTGCACACCAAACGAAAAGTGACCAAGCTTACACTGTCTACAGATTTAGGAGGAATGACCCGGATGGAAGGTTTCACGGAAATAGCTACTAAGATCAACAAAACGCTCTCCCCGCCCTTCGATCAAATTGACGAATATGAAGCCGATAAAGTAGGTTTTGAACTCGCTAAGGCTGCTGGATATGATGTAAATAAATTTACAGACTTCTTTACAAAGTTGGAGCGTTATGAAAAAAAAGATTTGCTAAGAAAACTTACATCAACACACCCCTTTGCGGAACACAGAAAGAATTGTGTCCTTTCGTACATCACCAACAATCGTTAAAAACATGTATTTAGTTCATAATACACAGTCAATTCCCCTTGAATTAGGGAAAAAGCTTACCATTGGAAGAGAGGGATATGGCGCAGAGATGCTGGTAGACAGCCAAAAGGTTTCCAGACAGCATGCGCAGATCGAAAAAAGGTTGGAAGGGGTATTCATTATTGATTTAGAGAGTGCCAACGGAACCATGGTAAACCAAAAACGTTTAAAACCCAATGTTTGGACGAGTATAGAGTCTGGAGATGTGATACACATAGCTTCTTTGAATTTCCACCTGACCCTTGACAAGCCTAATCAAAAAAAGAGGCATGAAGCAATTGAAGATTCTAGAACATCGGGCTTTAAACAAAAAATTATTTCAAAAGGGATTCTAAAAGTTGGGCGCGAAAAGAGCAATGATATTGTTTTGAACGATCCTACGGTGACTCGTGAACACGCTTTGTTGTCCTATTCCCAAGGAAATTTTTGGGTTGAAGATCTGGGTTCTACCAACAAAACTTACCTCAACGGAAGAGAAATAAGAATCAAAACAAAGCTAAAGGACAGTGATGTGATCACGATATCGTTCTATAGCATAACCCTTGGCGATGGCTTCAAAGATCTGAGAAAAGTGAAAAGTGCGATTAAGACGCTGTCCATTCAAAAGAAGTTTCCGAACAACAAAATCGGACTTCAAAATATGTCAATGGACATTCTTCAATCCAATTTTGTGGCGCTTATGGGGCCTTCAGGTTGCGGAAAATCAACATTATTAAAATGCCTTAACGGGGAAAATCCGGCCACTTCCGGAGAAGTATTGATTCATGGTTTGTCATTGGCGGATAATTTCGGTCTTATCAAAAAAAAGATTGGATATGTACCTCAGGATGACATTGTCCATAAAGAACTAACCGTGTACAAAACGTTGTTCTACGCCGCTAAATTGCGTTTGCCCGATGATACCACCAACCAAGAAATCAACGCAAGGATAGACAAGGTAATCGCCGATTTAAACTTGGATCAAGACAAAGAAAAGGATATTCGAAGTGTAAAAGTAGGTAGTCTTTCTGGCGGCCAACGAAAACGTGTCTCCATAGCAGTAGAACTGTTGACCGAACCGACTATACTATTTCTGGATGAACCCACCTCTCCACTAGACCCTGAAACTATCGAGGGTTTTTTAACAAGCTTAAAAAAATTGGCACACAACGGAACCACTATCGTCATGGTGACCCACAAACCGGAAGACCTAAATTATGTAGATGAGGTTATATTTCTTGGCGTGCAGGGACATTTAGTATTCAAAGGACCTGCCGAGCTATTGTCTTCCCATTTTGAGGCGGCTAATATTGTGGAGGTATACAGTAAGATGAGCAATATGAATTTCGTTGGCAAGTTCTATCAAAAACCAATCGTGCAAAGTGTATCGGGGGTTAAAAACCAAGAAATTAAAAAAGAGAAGACAGATTCACAATGGTTGCAACTCTTTTGGTTAATCTCTAGATATTTTCGGATCAAGGTTAATGACAGGGAGAACCTTGGACTTTTATTGGCGCAACCCATTATAATTGGCGGTCTAGTGTGTTTGGTGTTCAACAAGTTCCAAGTAGGAGTGCTGTTTCTGATGGCAATTTCTGGGATTTGGTTTGGAGTCAGCAACGCTGCCAAGGAAATTGTTGGGGAACTTCCCATATACAAACGAGAGCGCATGTTCAATCTTGGTATCAATACGTATATCCTATCCAAATGGACGGTTCTTGCGCTCATCGCTTTTTTACAGACCTTAATTTTTGTGAGTATCATATACCTAAACTTTAAATGGAATCCTTATCCCGACTTTGAAGATATATACCTACACTCTTTTTGGGGAAGTGTTGTATTCATGTTCTATATCTCCATTTCGGCATCGCTCCTCGGTCTTTGGCTCTCTGCCACCTTCAATAATACTGAAAAGGTAATGACGGTAGTGCCCATAGCACTTATGCCACAGATAATGTTGGCAGGGGTTATGACTAAAATAAATAATACCCTTGTGGAACTATTGAGCTTTTTCACCCTAGGACGATGGGGTACCGAGGGACTTGCGAGGATACAAGACAAGGCCTCCCCAACTTTGGAAAATACCACAAATGAAACACAATCGGTGATTGCCTCTATGGCCTTACCGCCACCGGCCCATGGTGTACAGGACGCCCCATCCGCAGCACTCCGAATATTAGATCTTTATAATGAAAAACTGGTGGAAGAAGACGCATTGATTGGAAGCCTTTTTGATAGTTTTGAAAACAACCTTTTGGCGATATTCATTCTCAATTTGCTTTTTTACCTGCTAATTTTCATATCACTTAAAAAGAAAGATGCCTTATGAAAACTATCACTAAAACAAAGGCAATGACACTGTGCGCTGTCCTTATAATACTGATATCGTGTAGTAAGAGACCAGAATTCGTGGAAGTCGACAACATTGTCATCCTAGCCTCTGATAGTGAAACGCTAACTGTTGGCATGGATTATATTGTGTACAATTCCAACAATGTTCGGACAAAATTACGCCAATCCAGTATGGAAATATACTATAAGGACTCGTTGGTGGGTCATGGTTTCCTTAACGAAGAAGTGGCACTAAGTGCCAATGATACCATAGGAATCCCTGTAAGTTGTAAAATAAACTTAAAGAGGTTAAGTATATTCTACCCCGAATTGCTTGCTTCGGATTCTTCAACTTTTGACCTTAAAGGAAAAGGAACGGTGGGCTTTATGTTGAACTCATTTAACATAGTTCTTGATGATCAAATTCACCTAAACACCAAAAAGACCATTTTAGATCAAATTGAAAAAAATCTAAACAATGGCAAGAATTTCAAGTTACGCGCCATATCCAGCAATAAGTTACCTTCTTTAACAAAAACACAATTAAAACTGCAAATGGAGGCCATCAACCAAATGCCAATTGCATATCAGATAGACAGTTTGGAATTAGACTTTTATCTGGATAGAGACAATGGAAGTGTGGCCCATTGGTCCTTGGAAAAGCCGTATAACCAGAGCCCCATGGGATCACAGATAATACCTTTAGAGGTTACACTGAACAATCTGGATATGTTGAAGCAAATGAAGTTCTCTTGGTTGGCCGACCAAAAAGTAGATTTTTTTATTTTAGGACAGGCTCAGGTACTTATCGAGGGATATAGGTTCAAAATGCCAATAAATGACTTGCTGGAAATTCGTTTTTAAGAAAGCTTAATGACCATATGACCGATCAGGAACTGTTACATCAACTCAGAATAGGAAACGAGGATTGCCTTGGGCAGTTATATGCACATTTGGACTTGGTAAAAAACTGGATTAAAAGAAACAATGGAAACGATGAAGATGCTCTAGATGTGTTCCAGGAAGCGATAATTGTTTTCTACAAGAATGTTATGTCCGGAAACTATGAGCAAAAAAGCAAAATAAGCACGTATTTGTTCGAAATTTGTAAGAGACAGTGGCTTAATCATCTCAATCGTAGAAAACGCTATGAAAAATTAGGGGGAACCGCTGGTAGTGAAAGCAAGCTTGAAGAAGAACTTATTTATGAGGTTACCCAAAGAGGTTCTAGGCTGAAAGATTATTTAAGTAAGGCAATGTCTAGTCTAGGGGAACCCTGCAAGTCCCTTTTGGAGACTACTATTTTTCTGGGGGTGCGAATGGAGGATATCGCAGAGAGGTTCAACTATTCAAGTGCCCGATCGGCGAGCCAACAGAAATTAAGATGCCTTAAAAAGTTGAGGGAATTAATTTCGTATGACGATATAATTGCTTTAAAACATTGAAATGCAAGAAGACTTAAAGCACATAGAACTCATAGACAAGTACTTACGAAATGCGTTGAACCCATCGGAAAAAGTTGAGGTAGAAAAGTTATTGGACAATGATTCCGATTTTGCAAAGGAAGTAATGATCTACGAAAAAATATATGAAGGAATAACTAAGAAAGGAGAGACAGATTTAAAGAACCGCTTACGAAATTATTATAAAGAATATAATACAAATCGAGAAACTGACACTGCTCACAAACCAACTGGAAAATATCGTAGGCTTTTTATATATGGTGGGTCTATTGCAGCATGTCTTATTGTTGGAGGAGCTATTTTATTTTTTAACAACAACGACCCTTCAGCATCAAATACCAAGCCCATTGTAGTAGATGTAGACACAACATCAACAAAAAAACCGGACTCCATATTCGATGTAAAAGAAGAAATACTGGTTGAAGAAACCCCCAAAAACGATTTAAAAATTGACCAAGTGCATGATAATGATGGTTTGGTTAACCAAGAAAATGCCAATGAACCCAAAAAGGAAGATAGTATTCAAAGTTTGGACATTGATAATGAGGTACAACTAGCCTTTGGAGGTTTCAAAACACTCCATAGTAGTGCCATAAGGAGATATGAATATGCAAAGTCCTTGTCCTATACTTTTTATGATGGTGTTTTTAAATTATATGGAGACCCATTGATAGGGAAGTTGGAAGCCTTATCTCTAAGGATTGTAAAAAACGGTGAATCTGGCTATTTTCTTAAATATAAAAACGACTACTATGAATTGCACGAAACTGAATACAGATTGGAATTAAAAAGGCTAGTTAAAAAGCAAGACAACCAAGGGGTGAATACCCTCTTCACGACAGCTCCGAAATTAATTCCATCTAAGGAGAACGTTATTTTGGAAATAGTGGGCGTCCAAAAATCCTCAACAGAGTTATCGGAATTATTGGTAAGGATAGACACTCAAAGGACGATAGAAAAAACATATTTTTTCAAAAAAGGCCAAGAACATCTAGAGCTCATTCTCAATGCCGACTTGGATCAGGAAGAAGCAAAGGTGTATCGAATAGAAGAAGGTGGAAAGTACCATTATTTTTTGGTTCAAGAGAATCAGATTTATGCCTTGGATGAGAGTTCAAAAAGGCCTACGCCTCTGATAACCGTTGATATCACTACCAACAAATTGGCACGATTATTTATGAAAAGAGAACCTATAAAAACAGTGGTTTATAAAGAAAAGTAATGCAGAAAGTGCATAATGACAAAATCCTTGCGCCAGTCTGTTTGGGTAAAAAATGGGGTTTTATAAATAGAACAGGTGACGTTGAAATACCGCTTCAATTTGATCATGCCTTTGGTTTTTATGAAGGCTTAGCAAAGGTAGTGCTTGGAGAAAAATGCGGCTTCATAAATACCGTGGGAGAATTCGTGATTCCTCCCATTTATAATATAGGTGGTTCCTCTAATTTTTTTAATGATGGTTTTGTCAAGTTAAAACTAGAAGAGAAGTCCTTCATAGCAAATACAGATGGAGAAGAAATCGACGTAAGTAAATTTGAAGAAATTTGTGGATTTTCAGAAGGCCTGGCCGCAGTCAAAACAAATGGGAAATGGGGATACATCAATAAACTTGGCGAAATGGTCATACCCCCAAAGTATAGCACTACCTACGAATTTCAGGAAGGTTTGGCAGAAGTGGAATTAAATGGAAAATGGGGTTATATCAAGAGTAATGGAGAAGATGCTATTTCCTTAAAATATACCGATGCGGCAGAATTTTCAGAAGGTTTGGCTCGTGTAGAATACGGAAACGCTTATGGATTTATAGATAAAAAAGGTAATGAAGCCGTTCCCTGTAGATACGAACAAGCCACGATATTTTCGGAAGGTAGGGTTGCCGTGTCCAACAAAAGGTATTGGGGTTACATAGATACCAAAGGAATACCAATTACCCCATTTAAATACAATGAAGCGTCTCCGTTTGATTATAAACCTAATGAACCCCATATTTTTTCAGAGGGCTTGGCAGCTGTTCAATTTGAAGGTAAATATGGTTTTATAAATGAGAATGGAGATGAGATAATCCCTTTTGAATATGCTTCTACTTATGGTTTTCAAGATGGGTTGGCCTTTGTTGTTAATTCCTATGGATATGGTGGATTTGTAAATAAGTGTGGAGATGTGGTAGTTCCACTAAAATACTTGAAAGCCAAAAGGTTCGCCCATGGACTTGCCGCAGTAAAATTAGACAAAAAATGGGGAGCCGTCAATGCTAAGGATGAACTTGTCATTTCCATGCGATTCGATCATTTGGGGATTTTTAGAAACTGTAATGCACCTTTTGAAAGAATAAAAGAATAGTTGTCGCAAAAAAAAGATGACATTTTCATTTTATGGTTATACATGTAGAGAAATAGGAACCAAATAGAAAATGAAGACCATAAATTCTGAACGCTTTAGATTTCGCTTATGTTTTTTAAGCATTATCTGTGTATTTTTAGTAGGAGGGTTAAAGTTGGGCCATTCCCAAAAAAATCCGGAATACCGATCTATGGTAGGATTTCATTGCTCCTTTTTTGGCAGTTCGACAGAATTAGTGAGTGAAATGGAATTGGATATAGAAAAAGAAAACCATGAAAAGATAAGAAAACTGCTTTTCTCCCATGATACCGGGAAAAGTTATTTAGCGGTATTGGTATGCGAGGCATTGGAAAAATACAAAATAGTATATTTAACTCCTTTGGAGAAAATGCGTATTCAAGGGCTTTATGATTCTGACGACGAATTATCCTTTTGTGCTGGTTGTGCACTTTACAAATCCTACAGATTAAAGGATGTCCTCAGAACAAATACCGGGTTTGGGGTAGAAGCCAGAAAGTGGGTATCAAAAAAATTTAGCAACCAAAATGTCTATATGAATCATTAAAAACTAAAAGGATGAAAAAACTAGTACTACTAATAACTTTAATGGTTTTCGTTCCTAACCTGATTATGGCAAAAAGAGGCACAGGCCTTTTTGGAAAAAGCGAACGGATAAATAAAATTATCGATGTAGACATAAAGGGTGCCAAAGGGGAAGACCTTTACCTAGGATACAAGACTACCTCCCTATTTATATTTATGGGAGTCTATATGAAAGATGATGGCTACGTTTTGGGCATTAAAGGAAAGTTTGGATCGTACTATCCACTGGATAACCAACAACTTTTATCCTTTCAAGAAAACGGTAGTCTCCCGAATCCTCTGCCGTCTTACGAAATACCATTTACGGATTGGCTATGGGGTTTTTCTCTTTGGATATTAATGGTAATATTGGCGGTGATTTGGTTCTTTCCAAAAAGCGGAAAGTCCCTTTATGAAAGGGGTTGTACATACTATTTTGGAAAAAATGTCAAAGTAGACTATTCCAAGGCTTTTGCATACTTTCAAAAATCGGCAAAAAAGAAATATGCCCCGGCGATATTCAATTTGGGAATCATGCACCTCAAGGGCCAGGGAGTGCCAAAAGACATCCAGCAAGCCGTTCCGCTATTTGAACAAGCATCGGATATAGGAAACACCAATGCAAATGTGACATTGGGTAACCTCTACTATGAAGGGGTGGAAATTCAGAAAGACTTGGGCAAGGCGAAGGTATGGTTCAACAAAGCTTGTGGACAAGGCCATGATGGGGCATGCAAAATGGTGGCTCATATCCAAGAACAACATTGATTTTTAGTACATTTAGGAAACGACCGAACAAACAACAAAAAACCTATGAAACTATCACATTACGAGTGGAACCCCGAAAAAGACCTTATTGCAGAAGGTGGATTCGCCGAGGTTTTCAAGGCACGAGACCTGAATACAACGGGACGGTTTGTGGCACTTAAAATTTATAAAGAGGCCGTTTCCAGAGGTACACGGGGAAGTACCGGTCAAAAAAAATATAGTCTGGAACAGGAGTTCTCCAAAATTGATGGGCTGTCGCACACACATCTTATCACCTATTATGATTTGGAGTATATAGTCCATAAAGATGCCATGGGTAGGGATGCCAATTATCCGGTTCTTGTTATGGAATACGCCGGAGGGGGTACCTTGGCTCAGGCAATTCAGAAAGGGTTGTCCCTTAAAGATTCAGAAAAAATCATTCTAGAAGTTGCCAAAGCTGTGGATTATCTTCACGGGCAGGGTATTATCCATAGGGATCTAAAGCCAGGCAATGTTCTTTTTAGCAGGGATAGAAGCGGAATCAGAGTACCAAAAATAACAGATTTTGGCATCAGTCAAGATGTTCTATCCGAAAAAACTATCCAGCAATCTATGACAGAGGGGGTGGGAACGCCCCATTATATGGCTCCAGAACAATTCTTCAAAAAGAAGTTTGGATTGAATGGAGAAATCGGTGAACGTACAGATATTTGGGCTCTTGGGATTATGTTCTACACGATGTTAACGGGGAAATTACCCTTCGGACATAAGAGCAAAGATTATGAGCTGACCAGAGATAGTATTATTAACGACCAACCCGATTATTCAGAAGTTCCCGAAAGGTATAAAGACGTTTTGCGTACCTGTCTGGAGAAAAATGCAATTGATAGGTTTGCCAATGTTTGTGGGTTTATCCAAGCTCTTAATGGTGTAGATGGCGATGACGGTACCGTTTTTATGAGTTCAAATACATCTATGAACGATAATAAAAAGAGTAAAAAGAAAAAAATTTGGCCTTTCTTGATACTATTTTTAGGAGTCTTAGGATTAGGTTTCGGTGGTTATTCGTTTTATCGCTCCACAAAGATAGATACACTTTTGTCCGATGGCTGGAACTTGTACAAAGAGGGGAAATTTAAAGAAGCTTATAATGCCTATGCAAAGGCCTCGGAATATGAGTCAGGGGAAGCCTTTTATTATATGTCCAGGTTTTCCCAGAATGGCTACGGAACCGATATTGATTATGAAAAAGGGTTTGAATATGCGGATAGAGCCATCGATATTGGGTATGACATGGCAAATTTTAACCACGGATGGGCTTATTATAACGAACTTGGTGTAGATAGAGACACTGTTGAGGCCAATAAATTCTATGAAAAAGCAAAGAGTAGCATCATAACCTTAAGTGAAAGTGACAATCCAGAGGCAAATAATCTAATGGGTTTAATGCACTTTCTTGGCGTTGCCATGGAAAAGGACGTGAGCAGGGCAAAATTGTATTATGAAAAAGCTTCTAGCCAGGGGCATCCCGCAGCAATCGAAAACTTGGCTATCCTCAACACATCAGAAAAGAACTACAAAGAAGCTTTTGAAGGTTATGAAAAATGCACAACCATTGGACGATATTCAGGATATCGGGGCATGGCCGACATGTACAGGTTTGGGCAATATGTTGCCAAGGATACCGTGAAGGCTTTGGAATTATATACAATTGCCGCCGAGAATGGGGATCTTCTATCCCAATTTAATCTGGGAATCTTCTACAAAAACGGGGTACTAGCCAAACCGGATCGGATAAAGACCGTACAATGGTTGACCAAAGCTGCTGAAAAAGGGCATTTTGGGGCTCAAAATGAATTAGGAACTTTATATTTTACTGACAAAAATTATTCCGAGGCAAAAAAATGGTTCCAAAAAGCTGCTGAAAAAGGAAATACATTTGGCATGCACAATATGGGCCTTCTCCACTATAAAGGTTGGGGTGTTCCTAAGGACTTGAAGCTTGCTAAAAATTGGTACCGACAAGCAGCAGATAAAGGATATGCAAACTCCCAATATATGATGGGCAAGATTCTTGAATTCGGGGAAGATGAGGGAACCCCAAACTTGCCCGAAGCGATACGATACTATGAGCTTGCAGCTGAGCAAAATCAAGGTTCTGCTTTGTACGCTATGGGAAGATTGTATTATGAGGGTAAGGAAAAAAAGAAAGATTATAATAGAGCCAAAGAACTGTTTACCCAAGCAGCAGACCAAAACATTTTAGATGCAGCGTATATGCTCGGCACCATGGCGGAAAACGGAATAGCAGGATCCGTAAATTATTTGGAAGCTGAAAGAAGGTATCTTAAAGCCGCGAACAAGGGACATCTTAGTGCCCAGAAAAGGCTTGCAGCTATGTATTACAACCTCAAATTGGGAACAGACAATAAGAAAAAGGCGACCCAATGGTACCTAAAGGCAGCAGAACAAGGGGATATACACAGCCAATTTCAGGTGGCGGTAATTTATTACGATGGCAAATATTACTATGCGGCCAAAAAATGGTTCCAAAGGGCTGCAGACCAAAATAATGCAAGCGCGCAAAGTTATTTGGGTTATATGTACCACATGGGTCTGGGAGGTTCTAAAAACATTAAAAAGGCCTTTGAGTTTTATCAAAAGTCCGCAACCAATGGCGATATGGTTGGGATGTACAACCTCGCCTCATGTTACTATAATGGCACCGGAACGCCAAAAAACAGGAATTTGGCAAAAATATGGAACCAACGATCTTGCGAGAAGGGGTATAAACACGCTTGCGATTTTGTCGCTAAAAACTACTAAAAGAATGGAAATCTACTTACCGGTTCATTGCAACGAAATAGGCCTAAGGAACACAAATGAAGATGCCATATACCCCGAAATACCAAGTACAGAATCCCGCTTGTTTATGGTATGCGATGGCGTTGGTGGCCAAGCCAAAGGCGAACTTGCATCCTGGATGGTATGTAATGAAATGGCCTGCTTTGTAAACGATAATATCTTAAAAACTGTTGGTAATCAAGCGTATTGGTCCCAAGCCTTAAAATTTGTGGAAAACCAATTTCAGAAGCATTTTACGGGTAGTCCCGAATCGAAGGGCATGGCAAGCACATTAAGTCTTTTATATATTTCCGATCAAGAAGAGAAAGTATTCATGGTCTGGATAGGCGATAGCAGGATATACCATATCCGAGATGGAAAAATCCTAAATCGCACAAAGGATCATTCCATTGTACAAGCGATGTTGGAAATGGGAGAGATTACCGTCCAAGAGGTCAAAGACCACCCCAAACGCCATGTGATAACAAGAGCTATCAATGGTTTGACCCCTTCTAAAGTGGATGTCAAGATTATTGAGGATCTTCAAAAGAACGATTTCTTCATGCTATGTTCTGATGGAATTCTAGAAAATGTGGACGATGAAAAGATTGAAAAGTGGTTTAAGAAAGAAACCTCGATTGAAAAAATAAGGGCAAAGATCATGATTGAAGCGAATGGAAATACCAAGGACAATTACTCCATGTACCTAATAAAAATTGATAAAACATAGGCCTTACTGTAGGCGTTACAATCTTTAATTAAAAGTCGAAATGATGAAAAATGTTTACGTAAAAAATTTAGTTCTACTAATAATAATGATGTTGTTTTCTTCCTTCCACGATTCATTAGAAAAGGATTTTGTAGGTGTTACGAAAAACCAAGAAACGACAGAATTGAATACAGAGGGATTATACTATGCAGAGTTTTTTGATTACATCTTTCGAGGGCATTTTGAAAATATCCAAATGACACTAGAGAATATGGAATTCTTATCAATATTTGAACAATATTTGAAGGCTTTTGGCAAACAGTGTCCCGGGGCACTTCCCTCTGATAAAGTTGAAATCATGGAGGATATTTGTGTAAGGGAAAGGGTGACTACCAACGGTTATGGAGTCGAGACCAATAGGGTATGTTTGGAGTGGAAAACTGTGGGCACGAGAATCTTTGCCCGCCCTGAACTTTACGGGGCTTTCTTAACCGTTAGGGATATACAGAACAGCGAAGCATTAAAGACTACTGTTGATATTATGACGGATCCCAACGTTATGGGAAACACTGTTGACATGGCTCACAAGGCCAAGGGTTTGGCGAGCGATATGGCTTTGATTTTCAGTCTTAATTCCTGCGGTAGCCCATCGATTAGGCGTCTTGAAGATAATTTGCGGTTATTTGCGTTGAAAAGACCGGCCATTCAAATGAAAGAGCGAAGCAAATATGAAAAAATGAAAACGTCTGGCGGCCCTAAAGGAAATCAGAATTTTGAAAGATTGATGGATGACTTAGTAGTTGATCAGGCCAAAACTTGGGCATTTAATCGTTATATTCCAAAGAGTATATCTAATGTAAAAAAATATTTAGATACCAAAGGAATGCCTAGAGAATTAGTCGCCAATTATAGGTATAATGGCTTTAAATCGAATAGTGTCGGAACCGTAAGGATTACCTTAGACAATGGTATTCCAAACTGCATTTTTTTTCTGGATTTCCCAAAAAATTGTAAGTCTCCAAATGCTTCCATAGTAACTTCTTATGCAAATGGCGAATATTCCAATTAAATCCCTTTGTAGCCTTCCCCAATAAAAATGGACAATTTTTAAAACTTTATTTAGTACAGAGGTTGGAAAGTTTTCTTCCAAAAATAATTATATGGATGCGCCGGTCAAATTGAGCCATGTGCGCCGGATGAAAGTGAGCCGTTTAAACTAGTTGCTTAAAATCGATTCA
>NZ_JAYEEQ010000021.1:0-67625 GCF_034651555.1 Aurantibrevibacter litoralis
CACCAACCCATCATTTAGAACTCACGGCGTAAACCGGGGAATGATGTAAAATTTACAAGCACCCAAATTGTTTTAATGCTTTAAGAAGGTATGTTTTGGCAACTACGGATCATAAAAAGAACTACAGATTAGCCCAATATCATTCCGGCCATGGCTGCTGATAATAGAGAAGCTAAAGAACCGCCGAGTACGGCTTTTAACCCAAATTCGGATAATAATTTTCGTTGTCCGGGAGCCAAGGAACCTATGCCTCCAATTTGGATGCCAATTGACGCAAAGTTAGCAAACCCACAGAGCATGTAGGTGGCCATAATGATTGATTTGTTGAAGGTGAAGTGTACATTGTTAGAAATATCCTTTAATTCGGCCAATTGGGTGTATCCTACAAATTCACTCGAAGCTAATTTTATACCTAATAATTGACCCATCAATAGAATATCTTCCGTAGCAACGCCAATGAGCCACATTAAGGGCGAAAAAATACTCCCTAAGATGGCTTCTAAAGATAATTTCTCATAAGACGTATGGGTGGCAATCCATGAATTTAAGGACGTGATCTCTCCGAACCATCCGAAAATTCCATTGCACAAAGCGATGAAAGCGACGAAGACAAGGAGCATGGCACCCACATTAACGGCTAATTTTAATCCTTCAGTGGTACCGTTGGCAATAGCATCCAAGAAATTACTTCCAATTTTTTCATGCGAAACCTGAACCTGTAAATTAATGGGCTCTGTTTGTGGGTAAAGTATTTTGGAGATGGTAATAGCACCCGGTGCTGCCATTACCGAAGCGGCCAACAAGTGTTTGGCAAATTGCAATCGCAACACAGGATCATCACCCCCCAAAAAACCAATGTATGCAGCCAAAACTCCACCGGCTACCGTCGCCATGCCACCAATCATCACCAATAAAATTTCGGATTTGGTCATTTTTTCCAAATACGCTTTAATTAATAATGGTGCTTCTGTCTGTCCTAGAAAAATATTTCCTGCCACAGATAGGCTTTCTGGTCCCGAGATTTTAAGTGATTTGGTAAGTAGCCACGCCAAGCCTTTGACTACTTTTTGGATGACTCCCAAATAAAATAACACGGAAGTGAGTGCAGAAAAAAAGATGATTGTTGGTAAAATTTGAAAGGCAAAGACATAGCCGATATTTGGGTTGTCTAGATCTACTAAATTGCCTAACAAAAATTTACTACCCACTAAAGTATAATCCAAAATATTAATGAAAACCCTTCCAACGGCTTCAAAGCCGGATTGAATGAATGGTATTTTTAAAATTCCAATAGCTAAGACAAGCTGTATACTTAATCCAATTCCAACCATTTTCCATTTGATTGCTTTTCTGTTGCTGCTAAAAAGAAATGCGATCAATACCAATACAAGCATGCCAAGAACACCACGAGAAAAACTAGCCACGCCAAATCCTTCGTTGGGAATAATCGTTGGCGTGTCCATATCATTTAGCAAAATAGTCTCCACTAATGTGGTAAGGCTTTCTGGCGGGGGATTGTTTTGAGATAGTACTAAGGAGGGCAAGAAAAGAATCAAACAAAAAAACCAACGGCTATTTTTCATGTAGTATGAGGTCAAGGATCAATTGCGTTTAGAAATCTCATCCCTCAACTTTGCCGCTTTTTCATAGTCTTCATTGGCAACTGCTTTGTCTAATTCCTGATGCAATTCATCTAAAGTTAACTCTTTATAGGCATCGGAAAGACCAGAATCTATTTCTACAGTTTCCCCATCTTGCAATATTTCATCTACAATAATGCTGTCGGCTGTTTCTTCTTTTTCTTTGGAAGAAAATTTCAAAAAGATACCGGCCTTATCCAATATGGTTTTGTACGTAAAAATAGGAGCATTAAAGCGTAACGCTAAGGCTATGGCATCACTGGTTCTGGCATCGATAATTTCTTCAATTTTATCCCGCTCACAAATAATGCTGGAGTAAAACACACCATCGACTAATTTGTGGATAATCACCTGCTTTACCACAATATCGAAACGGTCGGCAAAATTTTTAAAAAGATCATGCGTGAGAGGTCTGGGCGGTTTTATTTCCTTTTCTAAGGCTATAGCTATAGATTGCGCTTCAAAGGCACCTATTACAATAGGGAGCTTCCTGTCGCCTTCAACCTCGTTTAATATGAGGGCATAAGCACCATTTTGGGTTTGGCTATACGATATTCCCTTTATTTTCAATCGAACTAAACTCATACGTATTTTTAACGACTAAAGGGCTGATTAAACAAAAGGGGCAACCAATTATTTAAACAGCCTTTTGAGGGGTACAATTTAACAAAAATTAGGCGTTCTGGGCTTTAAATTCTTTTAATTTTTCGATGAGTTTTGGAACAACTTCAAATGCATCCCCTACAATACCATAATCGGCAGCTTTAAAAAAGGGTGCTTCAGGATCCGTATTGATAACTACCTTTACCTTTGAGGCACTTACACCGGCCAAATGCTGAATGGCACCTGAAATACCGATAGCAATATACAAATTGCTCGCTACAGGCTTTCCTGTTTGCCCCACATGTTCCCCATGAGGCCTCCAACCCAAATCGGATACAGGTTTGGAGCAGGCCGTTGCCGCTCCGAGTACTTGAGCCAATTCTTCTATCATACCCCAATTTTCGGGGCCTTTTAATCCTCTTCCCGCAGAAACGACTATGTCCGCATCTGCAATGGTGGCTTTTCCTACTACTTTGTCAATTTCTATTGATTTGGTTTGGAAAATGCTATTATCTAATTGAGGATCAAAATTTTCAGTAGCAATCGTAGTTTTGTTTTCAACGATGCCATGGGAGTTATTCGCAACCCCAATAATTTTTAGGTCGGAAAGTATTTCAGTGTGGGCAAACCCCTTATTACTAAAAGCGGTTCGTTTTACGGTAAAAGGTTGTGTGCTTTCCGGCAGCCCTACTACATTGGGCACATACCCTCCTTCTAAAATCGTAGTGAGTATGGGGGCTAAATACCGGGTATCAGCGCTAGAGCTCACGACAACTACGGCTGCATTTTCTTTCTTTGCGGCTTGCGCTATAGTGTGCGCGAAAGCGCTGGCGTTAAATGTTTTCAATTGATCGTTGGCAACATTTAACACCTTTGAAACTCCGTACGAACTGAGCTCTTCGGCAGTATGGGCATTCACAGAAACTGCCGTAACCGTAGTATTCAGTTGTTGTGCTAACTGATAGCCGTATGAGGCTACTTCAAAAGCATTTTTTTTGAATTTTCCGTTTTCGGATTCGGCGTATATAAGGATAGACATAGATTGAAAATGGGATTACAAATTAAAAAATTATATGATTTGATGGGTGGTACTTAAAGGACTTTAGCTTCCTGGTGTAAAAGTGTTATGAGTTCGTCAATTTGTTCGGGGCTAACCATTTTTATAGCCCCTTTTGGTGCAGGTTTCTCAAATTTTACATCTTTTGTTGCGCTTTTTACTTCAATAGGGTCTAGTACGTTCAATTTTTTTTGTCGGGCCATCATAATGCCTCGCATATTGGGTATTCGCAAGTCACTTTCTTCGACCAAACCTTTTTGTCCTCCGATAATCAGAGGCAGGCTTGTTGCAATTTTTTCTTTGCCACCATCAATTTCACGAAGGGCAATGGCATTCGTGCCATCGATTTCCAAGCCAATGCAGGTGTTTACGAAATTTATCCCTAACAAGGTTGCTAGCATTCCGGGAACCATTCCGCCGTTATAATCAATAGATTCACGACCTGCGATAATAAGATCATAATTTCCTGCTTTCGCCACGTGGGCAAGTTGTTTTGCCACAAAGAAGCCGTCTGTGGGCGCAGCATTTATGCGTATGGCTTCATCGGCACCAATAGCCAATGCTTTTCTAATGGTCGGTTCTGTTTCTACCCCGCCAACGGTGATTACGGTAACCGTAGCTCCTTGCTTTTCTTTTAACCACATGGCTCTGGTTAATCCAAATTCGTCATTAGGGTTTATCACAAACTGAACACCATTGGAATCAAACTGGGTGTTGTCTTGGGTAAAATTTATTTTAGAAGTCGTATCTGGAACATTACTTATGCATACTAAAACATTCATGGATTAACGTTTTTATAGGTTCAAAAATGAGAGGCTAATATAAGGATTAATTTTCAAATTTACTATGCATGCATAGTAAATATATTATTTATTTTATACGGGCTACTGAATGAATTGGTATATAATTTCCTATTTTTGCTTCGTTTTTAACTGAAAAATATAAACCAGTATCAACTCGTAAAAAATTAATGTTCACTCCGGTTTTAGCTTTGTTTAACGGTGTTGTTAGTGAGCAGTAACGTTAAAACGGTATTAGTGTCATAGGATAAAAACCAAAATGAGACAATAAAAGATTGGTGAAAGTCAGCCGAAATAAACAATTCATAATTAGTGTTTGTAAATAAGTTATATACATGAAAACAATACAATTCAGGGAAGCCATCTGTGAGGCCATGTCCGAAGAAATGAGAACCGATTCATCTATTTATCTGATGGGGGAAGAAGTGGCTGAATACAATGGTGCCTATAAAGCTTCTAAAGGAATGTTAGACGAATTTGGGCCAGAACGGGTGATTGATACGCCCATTTCCGAATTGGGTTTTGCCGGAATTGGAGTGGGCTCTACCATGGAAGGTAACCGACCTATTATTGAGTTTATGACCTTTAATTTTGCCTTGGTGGGGATCGATCAAATCATTAATAATGCCGCAAAAATAAGACAAATGTCGGGCGGACAGTTTAATTGCCCTATCGTTTTTCGAGGACCCACGGCCTCAGCGGGTCAATTGGCTGCTACGCATTCGCAAGCCTTTGAAAGTTGGTACGCCAACTGTCCGGGTCTTAAAGTAGTAGTACCTTCTAATCCTAAAGACGCTAAGGGGCTTTTAAAATCGGCGATTCGCGATAACGATCCTGTAATCTTCATGGAGTCGGAACAGATGTATGGCGATAAAGGTGAAGTTCCGGAAGGAGAATATACCATACCACTAGGTGTTGCAGATATTCGCAGGGAAGGAAAGGATGTTACCATTGTTTCTTTTGGAAAGATAATTAAAGAAGCCGATAAGGCCGCAGAAGAATTAGCCAAGGAAGGCATTAGTTGTGAAATTATTGATTTACGTACCGTGCGGCCTATGGATATAGACGCCATTTTAAAATCGGTGAAGAAAACCAATAGACTGGTAATCCTTGAAGAGGCTTGGCCTTTTGGCAATGTGGCTACAGAGATTACCTATCAGGTGCAGTCTCAAGCTTTTGATTATTTGGATGCGCCCGTAGTAAAAATCAATACAGCAGATACACCGGCACCGTATTCGCCGGTATTATTGGCCGAATGGTTGCCCAATCATGACGATGTCATCAAAGCCGTTAAAAAGGTGTTGTACAAATAATAAAGGAATTCTATTGTAAAGCTACAAGGACTTCGACGACTATGTGTTGGTCGAAGTTTTTTTAATAAGGCCTATTTGAGAATACATCTACTTTCCAAACGTTATTATAGTATCGGTATTTGGGTTAGCATTGTTGATTAATAAACGTCTAAACGACTTTTGTAGATGAGAGGCCTCCTTTTTGTAGTTCTTATTCTTTTTTCTGAATTTATTGTGGCGCAAACCAAGGTAAGTGGCATTGTCGTAGATGAAGATGGGGCACCCATTTCCTTTGCCAACGTCATGTTTAAAAATTCTACTGAAGGAACCATAACCAATGATGATGGTCGGTTTTATTTGGAGTCGGACAAAACCTATCCCGTACTTCTCATCTCCTTTATTGGTTTTGAGCCACAGGAAATAGAACTTGCGGCAAAAGTAAATTATAACCTCCGCTTTACCTTACTGGAAGGAAGTGAACAGTTGCAAGGCTTTGTCATTTATGCCGGAAAACAGTCTAAAAAGAACAATCCGGCGATCGATATTTTGCGAAAAATTTGGGAGCGGAAAAGAGCGAATGGTCTGCGCATGTTTAAACAATATGAGTATGACAAGTACGAGAAAGTAGAGTTCGACCTCAACACCATAGATAGCGCTTTAATGCGGAGTAAAATTTTCAAAGGGCTCGAGTTCGTTTTTGATGATTTAGACACTTCCAAGATTACGGGAAAAACCTATTTACCTATTTTTTTGAACGAGACTTTCTCCAAAGTGTACGGAGACAATGAAACAAAATCGGAAAAGGAAGATATTTTAGGGAATAAAAATTCGGGGTTTAGCAATAATCAGGCCTTAATAGCTTTCGTAAAAGACTTGTATTCCGATTATGATATCTATGAGAATTACCTCAAATTTTTCGATAAAAGTTTTACGAGTCCACTTTCCAAAACCGGAATAGACACCTACAATTACGTGTTGGCAGACAGTGCATTTATAGATCATAAGTGGTGCTATAATATCATATACTATCCAAGACGAAAGAACGAACTTACGTTTAAAGGTGATTTTTGGGTAAATGATACCACTTTTGCCATTAAAAAAATAAATATGGCGGTTACAAAAAGCGCCAATATCAACTGGGTAAAGGAGATTTATATTGAACAGGAATTTGAGGTGCTAAACGATTCGGTCTTTTTGTTAAAACGCGATTATATGCTCAGCGATTTCGCCTTGAATAAAAAGGAAAGTTCCAAAGGAATCTATGGAAAAAGAACCTCGATATTTAAAAATTACCGTTTTGATAACCCCAAACCAAGACCCTTTTACAAAACGGAGAGCAATGCCTTTGATCCTTTAGTGATCAATAGAGCCGATGCTTTTTGGGAAACCAATAGGTTAGAGCCTTTAAGCAAGGACGAAAAAGGGGTGTATGCCCTCTTAGATACGCTTAAAACAGTGCCAAAATTTAAGACCTACTACAATATTGTTAGTATATTAAACTCCGGTTACGTGGAAGTAGATAAGTGGAATCTTGACTTTGGCGATGTCTATAGCGTTTTTGGATACAACCAAGCAGAAGGTATTCGTATTCGCGGAGGGGCTCGTACCTATTTTGGGCAAAACGACCTCTGGCGTTTGGAAGGATACTTAGCCTACGGCTTTGATGATCAAAAATTTAAACACGGATTTTCGGCCAAGTGGCTGGTCGATCAAAAAAGCAGACTCATTCTCTCCGGCGGAAATCGTCGCGATATTGAGCAGTTAGGGATAAGTCTTACCTCTACAAATGATGTGCTAGGGCGCAGTATTGCCTCATCTTCTATATTGTCTGTAGGTAATAATGACCGTTTAAGCAATATTAACCTAACCACTTTTAATATTGAAATGGAGCCTTGGACTAATTTTAGAATTGGAGTGGGCAGTTCCTACAGAGTGCTTAGTTCGGCCTTACCGGACGCCTTTAGTTTAGATTATATAGACCCGACATCGGTTACAGGAATTTCTTCGGAAATAAAGCAAGTAGACCTTACCACGACACTAATTTACACTCCTGGAAAAAAAACCATAGGCTATGGCGTAGAACGTTTGACTATTAATGACAATTACAGTACGCTGTTTTTTAGATACACCAAGGGTATCGATGGTTTCTTGGAGAGCGATTTCGACTATGAAAAAGTACAATTTTCATATACCCAACCGTGGGCCTTAGGAGGCTTTGGAAGGCTATTAACAACTATTGAATTGGGGAAAACCTTTGGGGAAGTTCCTTTGGGCTTGCTCAACGTAATTCCTGGGAATCAAACCTTATTCTCCTTGTATAATACCTTTCCTAATTTAGATTTCTACGAATTTGTAACAGATACCTATGTGGCTTTGCATATGGAACATAATTTTAATGGTAGGTTGTTTGCAAGGATACCATTTATGCGCAAGTTAAACCTGCGTGAAATTGTTGGTCTTCGCGGAGTATGGGGCAAGTTGTCCGATGAAAATATAGCTTTGAGCAGCCCTACCAACATACCTCTTCTTGCGCCGGAAGACAATATTTACTGGGAATATTCTTTTGGTGTAGGTAATATTTTTAAAATATTTAGAATCGATTTTAACTTTCGAGGAAATTATTTGGATAGTCCCGAGGCACGCCCCTTTAGCGTAACGGGTACCTTTGGCTTTGTGTTTTAACAGCAGCTATTTTTTTAGAGGAACATTTTCTATGTGGCGCAACCATTCCAACAGGGTGTATTTTACGTAAAGCATTCTAAATTGGGTCGCAGCCTTTAATTTTTCAATCTAAAGATTCCCCGACCCTTGGGTCGGGGTTTCCTATTTACCTCTCCTTTGGAGAGGTCGGAACTGTCTTTTTGCAGTTCCGGGTGAGGTGAAATACAAAATTTCGGTTTTTGGCCCAAAGGCCAAAATGAAACTGGCAAAATACCCCTATGGCTTGCCTCGGGGATAGTCAGTTTCAAGAATTTTTTTATCTTTTCAGAGGGCGCCACAATTTTGCGAAGGACATTCTTTTTTCACGAGTATTTCTTGGACTTTTATCGATTTTAAAAAGGCATAACCAATATTCAAAGTATATTTGCATCCTAAAATAGGAGCAATATGAATGCCAATGAGTCCATTTCTTTTGATGTTTTAATAGAGATTCCCAAGGGGAGCAGAAATAAGTATGAATACGATTTTGTATTGAATAAAATTCGTTTCGATCGAATGTTATTTTCTTCTATGATGTATCCGGGAGACTATGGTTTTATTCCGGAGACTTTGGCTTTGGATAAAGACCCGCTAGATGTTTTGGTGTTAGGTACAGAACCTACCTTTCCGATGGTAGTTATGGAGGTAAAGCCAATAGGTGTTTTTCATATGACCGATGAAAAGGGACCCGATGAAAAAATTATCTGTGTTCCGGTTTCCGATCCTATTTGGAATCAGAACAAGGATATAAGTGATTTGAATCCACACCGCTTAAAGGAAATTGAGCATTTTTTTCAAGTATATAAAGATTTGGAAGAAAAAAAGGTAGACGTAGGAGGCTGGGGCAATGCGGAAGAAGCCATTAAAATATATCATAAATGTGTAAAGCGCTATGACGAGAGTGAACACAAAAAGAAACGCACCTTTACTATATAGTCCACCTAGGAATAAAAGATAAAATATCAAAGTCGACCTTAATAATAGGAGTCGACTTTTTTTATTGTTGTCATTTTTATACATTTGCCGCCAATTAAATAACAAAATCTCAAACTAATCATGGAATTAATCGTAAAGTTTCTACCTGCCTTCGGTCTGCTGGCTCTCGTTTTTGTTTTTCTTAAAAACGGCTGGATTTCCAAACAGGAAGCAGGTAACGAAAGAATGACAAGAATTGCAAAGAATATTGCGGATGGTGCGATGTCTTTTTTAAAGGCAGAATACAAGATTCTTTCAATATTTGTTATCGCCGTAGCCATCTTGTTGTATTTTAAGGGTACAGCAGAAACCGGATCTCACGGTATGGTAGCAGTATCCTTTATTGTGGGTGCCATTTGTTCTGCCTTGGCGGGATTTATTGGCATGCGCGTGGCTACAAAGGCTAATGTGAGAACCACACAAGCAGCCAGAACCTCGCTCGGAAAGGCATTAGAAGTCGCCTTTGCAGGAGGTGCAGTAATGGGTCTTGGCGTTGTGGGGCTTGGCGTTTTGGGGCTAAGTGGTTTATTCATAATTTATCAAGAAATATGGGCCGGAGCCGATAATTTATCCCTAGTGCTAAATGTGCTTTCTGGCTTTTCATTAGGTGCCTCTTCTATAGCTTTATTTGCCCGTGTAGGCGGCGGTATTTATACCAAAGCTGCGGACGTAGGTGCCGATCTTGTGGGCAAGGTAGAAGCCGGAATTCCAGAAGATCACCCTTTAAATCCTGCTACAATTGCAGATAATGTGGGCGATAATGTAGGTGACGTAGCCGGTATGGGTGCCGATTTGTTTGAGTCGTATGTGGGGTCTATCATAGGAACCATGGTTTTAGGAGCCTTTATCATCACCCCCGATTTTGCAGGATTAGGAGCAGTGTACCTGCCTTTAGTTTTAGCCGCTGTCGGAATTGTAATGTCTATCATTGGCACTTTCTTTGTAAAGGTTAAAGATGGAGGAAATCCACAATCTGCCCTAAATATAGGTGAGTTTGGATCTGCCGGTTTAATGGTGGTCGCTTCTTATTTTATAATCAATGCCCTTTTGCCCGAAACAGTGGCAGGCCTACCTTTTGGCGCTAACGGCGTTTTCTTTGCTACATTGGCGGGTTTAATTGCCGGGTTGGCTGTAGGGAAGATTACTGAATATTATACAGGTACGGGAACAAAACCGGTGAGCTCTATCGTTCGTCAGTCAGAAACCGGAGCGGCTACCAATATCATTGCAGGATTGGGGGTTGGTATGATGTCTACGGCAATACCAATTCTGCTAATAGCAGCTGCCATTATTGTGTCGCATTATTGTGCCGGCTTATATGGCATTGCCATTGCAGCCGTTGGGATGTTGGCCAATACAGGGATTCAATTGGCTGTAGATGCGTACGGTCCTATTTCGGATAATGCGGGTGGTATAGCAGAAATGGCCGAATTACCCAAGGAAGTACGGGAGCGCACCGATAAATTGGATGCCGTAGGAAATACTACAGCGGCCATTGGAAAAGGATTTGCAATTGCTTCTGCGGCATTAACTGCGCTGGCCTTATTTGCTGCATTTATGAAAGTGGCCAACGTCGTCGCTATTGATGTGTCTAAGCCAGATATTATGGCAGGTTTGTTGGTAGGAGGAATGCTTCCTTTTGTGTTTTCTGCCCTTTCTATGAATGCCGTGGGAAGAGCAGCCATGGCTATGATTGAAGAAGTACGTCGACAGTTTCGCGATATTCCTCAGTTAAAAGCCGCCTTGGAAGTAATGCGTAAGTATAATTCGGATATGTCTAAGGCTACTGAAGCAGATCGAAAAATATTTGACGCTGCCGATGGGTATGCCGAATACGATAAATGTGTGGCCATATCTACAAAAGCTTCCATTAAGGAAATGGTTCTACCCGGACTATTGGCCATTGCTGTGCCTGTTGCGGTTGGTTTTTTTGGTGGGTCAGAAATGTTGGGTGGACTTTTGGCAGGGGTTACCACTTGTGGGGTGCTAATGGCTATTTTTCAATCGAATGCAGGCGGTGCTTGGGATAATGCCAAGAAAATGATAGAAGCCGATGGTCGTAAAGGAACAGAAGCGCACAAAGCTGCTGTAGTAGGAGATACTGTTGGCGATCCTTTTAAGGACACCTCAGGCCCTTCTTTAAACATATTGTTGAAATTGATGTCTGTGGTAGCTTTGGTTATTGCGCCAAGTATTGCTTTAGATGTAGCTACCGGTACTGCGGCTAGCAGCATTGAATCGGAAACCAAGACCAATGTCATTATAGAAGTAAATGCGGCCAGTGAGGATTTAGCACAGGCCACCATATCGTATACTACCTTGGTTAACGGTGAGCAAGTAACTCAGGAAAAAACCTTTAATGGAACTCAAAAAGAAGTAAAGGCACAGTTAGAAGCTTTTGAAAATGGAATTAATGCCACAGGTTCTGAAGCTGAAAAGGTGATTCAAAGAATCGATATCAGGAAATAGATTTTCCAGAAAAGAAACTATAAAAAAAACCCGGAAATTTTTCCGGGTTTTTTTTGTTTTATAAAATTTTTCGCTCAAAACAATCCGTTGATCTCCGCATCAATTTTAGTGATGACCTGTCCTAAATCTTCAGGATTGTCTACAAAATCCAATTTATCTACATCAATAACTAAAAGATTTCCTTTTATGTAGCTTTGCGCCCACGCTTCGTAGCGTTCGTTTAATCTGCTTAAATAATCTATAGAAATCGTATTTTCATATTCCCGACCCCTTTTGTGTATTTGGTGCACGAGATTCGGAATAGAACTCCGTAAATAAATCAATAAATCCGGGGGCTGTACCAGGCTTTCCATCAATTCGAACAAGCCTGAATAATTTTTAAAATCCCTATTCGTCATCAAGCCCATGGCATGGAGGTTGGGCGCAAAAATAAATGCATCCTCGTAGATGGTCCTATCCTGTATGATATCTTTACCGCTTTCTCTAATCTGTAAAATTTGCCGATATCGGCTATTTAAAAAGTAAATCTGAAGATTAAAGCTCCATCGTTCCATCTGATTGTAAAAATCATCTAAATACGGATTGTCGTCTACTTCTTCAAAATGAGCCTCCCATTTATAGTGTTTGGCCAGTAATTTGGTCAAAGTGGTTTTTCCTGCGCCAATATTTCCGGCAACTGCGATATGCATTTTTAATCGTAATTAAAGGTTGGTGTTTATGTATTGTGTATTTCTGGGGATGCACAATATACGAAGTATCCGGGGGATCAAAAAAAATACTTGTTGAAATGCGCACTTAATTTAAAACAGGATAAATTTTTATTTCTTCTGCAATTATGTACTTTTGCCCTGTACAAGAACGAGGAGGGATTTGACTGATTGCAACCTCGATAAAAATGCTAAAGCAGTTATGGTTTGATGTTCCATCATTTCATAATCTTCTTTCGACGTTCACGTCAAATCCATCTTAAAAATTACATTAGTTTATGGCCTATCTTTTTACGTCCGAATCGGTAAGTGAAGGACATCCGGATAAAGTAGCAGATCAGATCAGTGATGCCCTATTAGATAACTTTTTGGCATTCGATCCCGAAAGTAAAGTAGCTTGCGAAACCTTGGTAACCACGGGGCAAGTGGTTTTAGCGGGTGAAGTAAAAAGCAGCACCTATTTAGATGTACAACAAATTGCGCGCGACGTCATTAACAAAATAGGCTATACCAAAGGAGAATATCAATTTAGCGGCGATTCTTGCGGTGTTATTTCCCTTATCCATGAACAGTCCAAAGATATTAATCAGGGTGTAGATCGCAGTGAAAAGGAACAACAAGGGGCCGGAGATCAGGGCATGATGTTTGGCTACGCCACCAAAGAAACAGATAATTATATGCCTTTGGCCTTAGATCTTTCACACCGCATATTAAAGGAATTGGCAGCTTTACGAAGGGAGCAGAAGGAAATTACCTATCTACGACCCGATGCCAAGGCTCAGGTAACCTTGGAATATTCGGATGAGAACCAACCTGTGCGTATCGATACCATTGTAGTATCTACCCAACACGATCCTTTTATGGCAGATGACGATAACATGTTGTCAAAAATAAAGCACGATATTCAGCATATTTTAATTCCAAGGGTTAAGGCTCAGCTTCCTAAAAGTCTACAGGTTCTTTTTAATGACAAGATCACCTACCACATAAACCCTACCGGAAAGTTTGTTATCGGTGGGCCGCATGGGGATACCGGTCTTACCGGACGTAAGATTATTGTGGATACCTATGGTGGCAAAGGAGCCCACGGGGGCGGTGCATTTAGCGGAAAGGATCCAAGTAAAGTAGACCGGAGTGCTGCTTATGCTACGCGCCATGCCGCCAAGAATTTAGTAGCAGCAGGTGTGGCCGACGAGATTTTGGTGCAGGTTAGTTATGCCATTGGGGTTGTAGAACCCACTTCCATTTTTGTGGATACCTATGGTACTTCAAATGTACCTTTAAGCGATGGAGAAATAGCCAAAATAGTAAATCAATTGTTTGACATGCGGCCTTTTGCGATCGAAAAAAGATTAAAACTGAGAAATCCTATTTATTCTGAGACGGCAGCTTACGGACATATGGGGAAGATGCCTGAGACGGTGGTGAAAGTGTTTGAGTCGCCTTATAATGGTAAGATTGAAATGCAAGTAGAACTGTATACTTGGGAGAAATTAGATGAAGTGGATAAGGTAAAATCGGCATTCAATTTATAATTTTAAAAAAATACTAGGAAAAAACGAAATTCCAGTACTATCTTTGTGCAGTAAAAGTTCAAAAATACATTTTGATAAGTTATCAAGAAAGGTGGAGGGAATAGACCCTTTGAAACCTTAGCAACCCTTTGCTTCCAAATGCAAAGAAGGTGCTACATTCTATCCGCCGATGGCGGACTAGATAACGAAATTGATTACTTCTGGTAATTGTCTCTTTCTTATAACGTATTTAAATTGTAATTCATTGTCATTATACCAATGAAGGTTTTGGCTTTAGTGTAATTAAAGAAAAAACTGAGTTAAATACGATTTAATTTGTACTATGTTACACCATATTAAACTACCAAATTTTACAACACTGAAAGGAAGCACTCAGGATATTTCGCTTTCCTATCAGTTGTTTGGCCCTAAACTGCATACTGCGCCTATTGTAATGGTAAATCATGCCCTTACCGGAAATTCTAATGTAGCCGGAAAGGATGGCTGGTGGTCTTCTGTAATTGGAGACGGAAAATGTATAGATACCGAGAAATTTACAGTATTGGCATTTAATATTCCAGGGAATGGATACGACGGATTTGTCATAGAAAACTACAAAGATTTTGTGGCTCAGGATATCGCTAGAATATTCTTAGTAGGATTAGAGGCACTACATATTAAACGCATTTATGCGTTAATTGGAGGTTCTTTGGGGGGTGGTATTGCTTGGGAAATGGCGGCCTTAAATCCAAACCTTACCGCACATTTAATTCCTGTAGCATCGGATTGGAAATCAACCGATTGGTTAATTGCCAATTGTCAAATTCAAGAACAGTTTCTCGTAAATTCTAAACAACCGGTACACGATGCCCGTATGCATGCAATGTTGTGCTATCGTACACCGGAATCCTTTAAGGAACGTTTTAAACGAAGCACCAACGAAGAGCTTCATGTTTTTAATGTAGAAAGTTGGCTTACACATCACGGTAAAAAACTACAAGAGCGATTTCAGTTATCGGCCTATAAATTAATGAATCAGTTGCTAAAAACGATCGATGTAACCCGAAATGGCGAAGATACGTTCCGCGATTTGCAAAACAGCGAAACCAATATTCATATTATTGGGGTAGATTCGGATCTCTTTTTTACAGCGAAGGAAAACAAAGATACCTTTAAACAATTGGCACAAGCCAACAGCAATGTTACCTATGGCGAAATACAATCCTTGCATGGACATGATGCTTTTCTTATTGAATTTGAGCAGATGGAACAATTGCTCAAAGGTGTTTTTGACAGTAATGGAAAAACCAAAAAGGTTAAAATTTTAAAGTTTGGAGGTAAATCGCTGGCCAACGGCGAAGGTATAGCCAATGTATTGCGGATTATTGCTGTAAAAGTTGAGAATGGCGAGCATATTGCCGTTGTACTTTCAGCTCGGGAAAAAGCTACAGATGAGTTGGAAATTATTTTAAAAAAAGCCGCAAAGGGCAAAGATTATAACAAAGAGTTTAGTTCCTTTAAGAAGTATCAGCAACATACCTTTACCCAAGTAGATTTGCAAACGGAATTTGCACGACTAGCCCGCTTATTTGATGGGGTGGCCATGTTAGGCGATTACAGTTCAAAAATTAAAGACGAAGTACTGTCTTATGGAGAACTTATTGCGGCCAAGGTAGTTACTCAATTATTGCAAGAAAAAGGAATTGCATCGCAGTTAATCGATGCCAGAGCATTGATTAAAACGGATAAGGCATTTGGCGATGCCAATGTTATGGAATTGATAACAAAAGAAAATGTAGTGCGGGCATTTGCAGCCTTACCGCCAGATACGGTACCCATTATTACAGGTTTTATAGCATCTAATATCGATAATGAAACCACTACCTTAGGACGTAATGGCAGTAATTATACGGCAGCCTTATTGGCTAATTTTTTGAATGCGGAAGAATTGCAAAACTACACCCATGTAGATGGGATTTTTACAGCGAATCCGGATTTAGTACCCGATGCCAAGCGGATCGCCGAATTGTCGTACAGCGAAGCTAATGAACTGGCCAATTTTGGAGCCACCATTTTGCACGCCAAGACCATAATTCCGCTGATAGAGAAGAATATTCCGTTACGTATTCTGAATACCTTTAATGGCGATAATGAGGGTACGCTCATTAGTGCCAAGACCAGTAAAGAAGGCATTAAGTCCCTGTCGGTCATAGAACATGTGGCACTCGTTAATTTAGAGGGAAGAGGGTTGTTAGGAAAGGTCGGAGTTGATGCGCGCATTTTTAAAACACTGGGAGCTAATAAAATAAGTGTAAGTATTATAGCGCAGGGTTCTTCCGAAAGAGGTATTGGTTTGGTCGTCGCCTCAGATAAGGCAGCATTGGCTAAATCGGTTTTGGATGAAGAATTCGAAAGCGATTTTCACTCCAAAGACATGAATAGAATTACGGTTACAGAAGATGTTTCTGTGATATCCATAGTGGGGCAAGATCTAAGTACCTTTCATAAACCTTATAATGCACTTATTAAAAATCAGATTGTACCCTTGTTGTTTAATAATACGGTTACGGGAAAGAATGTGAGTTTGGTCGTTCGCAGATCAAATCTAACGAAAGCCCTGAACGTAATGCACGGTCAAATTTTTGGTATCAGTAAGAATATAAATGTAGCGATTTTTGGTCATGGCAACGTGGGAGGTACTTTAATAGATCAGATTTTGAAATCTACCTTGGCCATAGAAGAACGCAAAGGGTTAAAACTAAATGTGTTTGCCGTGGCAAATTCAAGAAAGGTTCTGCTCCGCAAGAACGGAATTTCAAACAGCTGGAAAAATGATATTGAGGCTCATGGCAAATCCTATAGTATCCATGATATTTTTGATTTTGCTCGGGAAAATCATTTAGAAAACTTAATTGCGATTGACAATACGGCCAGTGAGGACTTTGTAGCGCATTATATCGATTTTATAGAAAACGGGTTCGATATGGTTTCTTCAAACAAAATTGCCAATACATTGGGCTTTCACTACTACCAACTCCTACGGGAGGAATTGGCAAAAAACCAGAAACAATACCTTTATGAAACCAATGTCGGTGCAGGATTGCCACTTATAGACACCATTAAATTACTGCATTTATCGGGCGAGAATATTACCCGTATTCGGGGAGTTTTCTCTGGTTCTTTAAGTTTTATGTTCAATACTTTTTCAGAAGAGGAGGTTCCTTTTTCTACCATCTTAAAACAGGCCATGGGTAAGGGCTATACCGAACCTGATCCGCGAGAAGATCTTTCGGGCAACGACGTGGGTCGTAAACTACTCATTTTGGCGCGGGAATTGGATTTGCGAAATGAATTTTCGGATATTGAAATCCAAAATTTAATTCCCCAGACCCTTCAAAAGGGAAAAGTGGATGCTTTTTTGTATAATTTAGAGGCGTTAGATGCCGCACTTCAAAAAATTAAGGATCAGCAAAAACCCATGCATGTACTGAGGTATGTCGGGGATTTGGATGGTGATTTGCAAAAAGATAAAGGTAACTTATCGGTAAAATTAGTCTCTGTCCCTAAAGAAAGTGCATTGGGGCAAGTAAAAGGATCAGATTCCATTATAGAGATTTACACAGAATCCTATGGAGATAATCCTTTAGTAATACAAGGTGCCGGTGCCGGTGCTGCAGTTACGGCAAGAGGTGTTTTTGGCGATATTTTACGCATCGCAGAAAAAGGATAAAAACGCTTTTAATGAAATGCATAGAAGGGGTATACACCATCAAATGGAACGTTATAAGACAGAGCAAACAAAATTTTAGGAAATAGGCATGGTTCATGTTTGCTTTTTAAACATTGAAAAAAGAAGGAACACTTAAAAGTAGTTGTATGAAAGAAAAAAGTAAAGTAATTAGTTTGTTTGATAAAAAAATGAATTTTCGAAATGAAATTGAAAATTACTCGGATCTTTTAAATGATTTTATTGCGCCGTTTCAGAACGACTTTCCGGAAGCGTATGAATTGCATGATGTTGTCCAATTTGCAATCTATGCCTGGAATTTTGCCAACATGAAAAATGAATTACCTGCAGCGGAATTTGAAAAGGTAAGGCATCCTCCTTTAATGCCAGACGAAGAAAATGCCATACTTCAAAAAATGCTTGCTTTAAAAGGAAGTAAATTTGCAAAATACTCCAATTATATCCTTGATTATGCACTTGAAGAGGTAGAAGAAGGGGAAGAAGATATGAAATTAACACTGCAAACTGCTGGATTTGAAGAATTTATGATCCACCTACAAAGTGAGACGGCCGATTCCCATACTCAGGAAGATTACGAAGAGAACTACATAAACAGGTATGCCGTCATTGTAAAGCCGAGACAACCTTTTTTCGATTGGCTAAATGCGCTATATCCTGACGATAAAATTGATGAAATTGACGAAGCTAATGTGTATCTGGTAGATGACGCTATTGGAGATCTTGAAAAATGGCTTCAAAAAAAATTTGATAAATTCTTTACCATGGAATTGTATGAATGGCATACCCGTAAAAAGGATTGGCCTCAAAAACGCAATTTTAAAATGTTTAAACAATGGTTTCAAGTAGATGTGGCAAGTATGGTATACGATATGGAGAAAATACCTGTAAGCAAGGCGCTATTTTAGTTTTTTTTTGACGCTATATGAGTAGGAATCATCCGAAATGAAGCCATAAAAAATAAGGAAGGAATTTTCATTCCTTAGAGAACAATTAGGCTGCCAAATATGAGGTGCACCTTCAGGTGTTTTCTATCTTTTTTTAAGTAAGTTCGGATACGATTTCCTTATAGCGAGTATCGAAAAGACAAGTAAAACGATACAACAAAAATTCATATCCACCTTTGTAAATAAAGAATAACATTTTAAAGGAAATAAGATCAACCAGCACTACCTGAGCCTGCGGAACACGGTTGGGTAAAGAGTTCCCCAACCCTAGGAAATGCTGAAAATAAAGTATACAATTTATGAAATTTTGTAAGAATGACTAAAAAGCGATATCAACCCGAAACAGAAGCTATACGCACGCAAGCGCAGCGAACCTCATTTATGGAACACGCTGTACCGCTGTACCTCACCTCCAGTTTTGTTTTTGAGGATGCAGAAGACATGAGAGCATCTTTTGCCGAAGAGAAAGATAGGAATATTTACTCGCGGTATTCCAATCCCAATTCGTCCGAATTTATAGAAAAAGTGTGTCAAATGGAAGGAGCGGAGGCAGGTTTTGCCTTTGCGTCTGGGATGGCCGCCGTATTTTCTACCTTTGCGGCACTCCTACAAAGCGGCGATCATATCGTTTCGTGTCGAAGTATTTTTGGATCTACGCATAGTTTGTTTACCCAGTTTTTTCCAAAGTGGAATATTACAACCAGCTATTTCGGGATCGACCAATTGGATGCTGTTGAAGGGCTCATTACACCGCATACCAAAGTAATCTATGCCGAATCGCCTACCAACCCTGGTGTAGATGTGCTGGATTTAGAGGCGCTATGTAGTATCGCCAAAAAGCACAATCTTATTGTGATCATTGATAATTGTTTTGCGACGCCCTATTTGCAGCAACCTTTAAAGTTTGGTGCCGATTTAGTAATCCATTCAGGCACTAAATTAATGGATGGCCAGGGTCGGGTTTTAGCCGGGATCACGGTGGGCAATGCAGCACTTATCGATAAGATATATCGTTTTGCACGAATTACAGGTCCTACCTTATCCGCTTTTAATGCCTGGATATTGAGCAAGAGTCTAGAAACACTGGCTGTTCGGGTAGATCGCCATTGTGAAAATGCCCTTCAATTGGCTACTTTTTTGGAGAGTCACCCTAAAATAAATTGGGTGAAATACCCTTTCTTAAAATCGCATCCCCAATATGAAATAGCCAAAAAGCAAATGAAAGCCGGAGGTTGTGTGGTGGCATTTGATGTAAAGGGCGGAATAGAAGCAGGGCGTCGGTTTTTTGATGCGATAAAATTATTGTCATTATCGGCCAATCTTGGTGACGCCAGAAGCATTGTAACCCATCCGGCGTCTACCACTCACAGTAAATTATCAACAGAGGAAAGGGCTTTGGTGGGCATTACCGACGGTATGGTGCGCGTTTCTGTAGGTTTAGAGCATATCGATGATATTATCGGCGATATTGCACAGGCGTTGGGATAGGTATTTGGCAGTGTTTGTATCCAAATACACAAAAGGTAGAATAAGCATAGAATACCACCCATAGTACTCAAGGTAGTAGCAGTGCTATTTTAAAAATGTGCGCACTCCTTGTTCCTTTGGATTTGAGTTCTTCAATCTAAAGATTCCCCGACCCTTGGGTCGGGGTTTCCTATTTATCGCTCCTTTGGAGAGGTCGGAACTGCCTTTTTGCAGTAGCGGGTGAGGTAAAATACAACACTTCGGTTTTTGGCCTAAAGGCCAAAAATGAAACTGGCGAAACCTGTACTGAGCGCAGCAGAAGTATACCCCTATGGCTTGCCTCGGTGTAGTCAGTTTCAGGAAATTTTTTATTTTTTGCCCTGACTCAAAGGATACATCCAAGAAATCTTCATTACTTCTTTCAGGATCGAGGCAAAGAATGAAGACTTTAGGGTTAAATAGGCACTAAATAATCAAAATGCACAACGGGTTGTGCTTATAAGATTTTGGTTCATTCTTATTTGTTAAATTCCAAAATTCCCTATCTTCGTACTATGCTATCAAAAAAGACCAAATACGGATTAAAAGCTTTGGCTTATCTGGGTTCCCAAAAGGACAAAACGCCGGTGCAAATTGTGGAAATTGCGGAACATGAGAATATTTCCCAGAAATTTTTGGAAAGCATTCTGCTCACCTTGCGAAAAACAGGGTTTTTGGGATCCAAAAAGGGGAAAGGCGGGGGGTATTACCTCATAAAGGACCCTGCGGATATTCCTATGATAACCGTAATGCGAGTGCTAGAAGGACCTATTGCCATGGTAGCCTGCGTTAGTCTTAACTTCTATGAAAAATGCGATGACTGCCCTGATGAAGCGGGCTGTGCGGTAAATAAGTTGATGGGAGCCGTAAGAGACAGCACATTGGAAGTGTATAAAAAGAACACCTTGGCCGATTTAATTCGGAAATCCTAAAATCACCCTAATTTTTTTAGTAAAATTCAATTCCTTGTTGTTTTTTGTGACAAATCATTAAAATAACATGGTTTACGTAATATTAATGCGCTTTTAACGTCTTAATTGGCAAATATGTATTAAATTTGTAAACCCTATCAAATCTATAGGATATAAGAAATAGTAAGCATTAAATTGTCATAAGGCATATTAAAAAAGAATTCTAAGAATGGCACTTACGGAAGCAGAAATTATCGCATTAAATGCGCAACTTAAAACCGCAGCACCGGAGGAGATTATTTCTTGGGCGGTAAACTATGGTAAAAATCCTGTAGTTACAACCAATTTCCGGCCTTATGAGGCGGCTATACTGCATGCTGTAGCTGCAATTAAAAAAGACATACCAGTCATTTGGTGCGATACGGGTTACAATACCCCTCATACCTATAAGCATGCGGAAAGTGTGATCCAAAAATTAGGATTACAGGTGCAATTGTACGTGCCCAAACAAACAGCAGCACACAGAGATGCCCTCATGGGTATCCCTGCCATAGATGATCCTAGACATGCCGAATTTACGGATCAAGTAAAGCTAGAACCGTTTAGGCGCGCGATGGAAGCGCACAAACCTGATGTTTGGTTCACGAATCTCAGAAAGGGGCAAACCGCACTGCGAGACACCTTAGACATTTTAAGTGTGAGTAAGGATGGTGTTCTTAAAGTGAGTCCTTTTTATCATTGGAGCGATGCCGAGTTGGATGTGTATTTAAGCGAAAATAACCTCCCCAACGAGCACCACTATTTTGACCCCACAAAAGCGTTGGAAAACAGAGAGTGTGGGTTGCATACCTAAAAAATAAAAATCAATAAAATAGTTACGGGATACCTACCCTTACACGGAGAAACTTATGTCGCATACAGAAACCTTAACGTCTCTAACAAAGACCAAAACAGAAACCCTTTCCGTATTGGATATTAATCCATTAGAAAGTGAAGCTATTTATATCTTTAGAGAAGTAGTTGCTCAATTCGAAAAACCGGTACTCTTGTTTTCAGGAGGCAAAGATTCCATCACTTTAGTGCGGTTGGCGCAAAAAGCCTTTTTTCCGGCAAAAATTCCCTTTCCGTTGCTGCATATAGATACGGGTCATAATTTCCCGGAAACAATAGCGTTTCGCGACAAACTGGTAAAGGAATTGGGCGTGGAGCTTATTGTGCGAAACGTGCAAGATTCTATAGACCAAGGCAAAGTGGTAGAAGAATCTGGGAAATACGCCAGCAGAAATATGTTGCAAACCACCACGCTTTTAGATGCAATTGAAGAATTTAAGTTTGATGCGTGTATTGGTGGTGCACGCAGAGATGAAGAAAAGGCAAGAGCTAAAGAACGGATCTTTTCGGTTCGAGACGATTTTGGTCAATGGGATGAAAAAAACCAAAGACCGGAACTTTTCGACATGCTTAACGGGCAAATAGAAATGGGGCAAAATGTACGTGTTTTTCCAATTAGTAATTGGACAGAATTGGATGTTTGGAGCTATATTCAAAAAGAGAAAATAGAAATCCCTTCAATTTATTTTGCGCATCAACGCAACATATTTGTGAGAGACGGACTTATTTGGTCGGCACAAGATGATGTGGTTTTTAGAGCGTCGGACGAAAAAGTGGAAGCGCGTACCGTACGTTTTAGAACGGTTGGCGACATGTCTTGTACAGCAGCCGTAGAGTCCGATGCAGATACCATCGACAAGGTGGTCTCGGAAATACGAGAATCTAAAATTTCTGAACGCGGAGCACGTATCGATGATAAGCGTTCCGAAGCAGCGATGGAAAAAAGAAAACAACAGGGATATTTTTAATCGGGTTTAGCGGTATTGGTTGTTCGTTGATACTATGTTGCGAACAACACCAACAACCATAAACTCACAACAAACAACGAAATTGGAAGTACTAAAAATAGCAACAGCAGGCAGTGTAGATGACGGTAAAAGTACCTTAATCGGTCGGTTACTGTACGATACCAAATCGTTAACAGATGATAAGCTAGAGGCCATAGAACGGACCAGCAAGCAGAAGGGATATGATTATTTAGATTTTTCCTTGGCTACTGATGGTTTGGTCGCCGAACGCGAACAAGGTATTACCATAGATGTGGCCCATATTTATTTTTCAACCCTTAAAAAAAGCTACATCATTGCAGATACGCCCGGTCATGTAGAATATACAAGAAACATGGTTACGGGAGCATCAACTTCTCAGGTAGCTATTATTTTGATTGATGCTCGCAAGGGGGTAATTGAACAGACCAATCGTCATTTTTTTATTAATAATTTGCTTAGAATTAAGGATGTAATCGTGGCCATTAATAAAATGGACTTAGTCGATTTTTCTGAGGAACGCTACAATGCCATCAAGGCCGATTTTGAGCACTTAATGGCCAAGCGAGATTATCAAGAACAGAAAATAACCTTTATTCCGGTTAGCGCTTTAAAAGGAGACAATGTGGTAAATGAGTCTCAGAATATGCCTTGGTATACCGGAGAAACCCTATTACAACATTTAGAGAAACTAGATCGAAAAGATATCTATAATGTGGGTACGCCTCGCTTTCCAGTACAATATGTAATTCGGCCAAAAACAGAAGAGTTTCACGATTTTAGAGGTTTTGCCGGTAAAGTATATGGGGGCGAATTAAGTGTGGGTGATGAAGTTGTAGTACTTCCTTCTATGACCAAATCACGAATCAAAGAAATTTATTTTTACAATAAAAAATATCAAACCGCCACAAGAAGGTCGTCTATTACGATAACACTAGAGGATGAGGTAAATATCAGCAGAGGAGATATGTTGGTAAAGGTGGGGGATTTGCCTACTATCGACAAACAATTATCGGCCACTGTAGCATGGATGGACTCCCAAAAACTGACCTCCGGAAGTAAATATGTGCTACAGCATGGTGTAAATAAGGTATTAGCCAAGGTAGAGGCCATTGAGCATAAAATATTACCGGATTACTCCGGTATCGATAACCAAGTAAGTGCTTTGGGAATGAACGATATTGCACAAGTATCTTTTAAGTTAAACCGGCCTGTTTATTTTGATGCCTTTAAAAGGCATAGAACCAACGGCTCATTTATTTTAATTGATACCAATACCAATGCCACGGCCGGTGTCGGATTTATTAATTAAATGTAGGTGCGTCTATTCGAGTAAAATACTTTACGAATTTTACATTGGTAACGGCGAACCTAATAAGTTCTGAATAGGAAAATAGAGGCCCTAAAAGCGGTAAGGTGTAGCATAATATACCCCTGACGCCGCCACGAAAATGAGGCAGATTGTTTAAAATTAACCTATACATAATATAGGAAAAATAGAGTATAATTATGCAGAGTTTTAGATCAGAAATAGAAAATCCGATTGTACAAAAGGATATCCTAGACTTGGAAGCCAAAATTCATTTATTTAAAGAAGGAAAGATAGATGAAGAAAAATTTCGAAGCCTGCGTTTAGCACGCGGAATCTATGGTCAGCGTCAAGAAGGAGTACAGATGATTCGAATGAAACTTCCCTATGGCAAGGTAAGTTCCAAACAGCTTCGACGCATTTGCGAGGTGTCCGATGAATACTCTACGGGACGCCTACATATTACAACACGTCAAGATATTCAAATTCATTATGTAGATATTAGCCGCACTCCCCAATTGTGGTCGGAGTTAGAAAAGGATGAGGTTACCATTCGAGAGGCCTGTGGCAACACGGTGCGCAATGTTACGGCCAGTGAAACCGCAGGTATAGATCCTAACGAGCCGTTTGATGTGTCTCCTTATGCGCACGGACTGTTTCAATATTTTTTAAGAAATCCTATCGGACAGGAAATGGGTCGGAAATTTAAAGTTTCCTTTTCTGCCAGTGACGCCGATACCGGACTTTCATATATGCACGATTTGGGCTTTATTGCCAAAATTGAAAATGAAGTACTCGGATTTAAGGTGATGCTGGGGGGCGGATTGGGTTCGCAGCCCCGACATGCCGACGAATTATTCAGCTTTCTTCCGGCAAACCAGATTATTCCGTTAATGGAAGCCGTAGTACGGGTTTTTGATCGGTTTGGAGAACGCAAAAGTCGCGCAAAAGCTCGCTTGAAATTTTTAATAAAGGATATCGGATTAGAAGCTTTCAAAGCACTTTTGGCTCAGGAAAAAACGGCTGTACCGTTCGACACTTTTGAAATTGATGTAGCAAACTATCCCAAAGTACAAATAGCCAAAACTACAGTTCCGGAGGTTCAAATTGCAGATCAAAAGGCGTTTCAACGGTGGAAATCGACAAACATAGTGTCCCAAAAACAAAAAGGGTATGTCGCCATAGGTATTAAAGTACTATTAGGCGATTTTTATACAGACAAAGCTAGAGCTTTGGCCGATTTGGTAGAAAAATATGCCGCTTCGGAATTGCGATTTTCGTTACGGCAAAATATTTTAATTCCCTTTGTTGCAGAGGATCTCATTCCTTTTTTCTATACCCAATTACAACAATTAGGCTTCACAGAAGAAGGGTACAATAAGGCCGTAGATATTACAGCTTGCCCAGGTACCGATACCTGTAACTTGGGTATTTCCAGCAGTACCGGTATTGCTGAAGAATTGGAACGGGTTATCAAAACCGAATACCCCGATTACATTTACAATAAAGATGTGGTCATTAAAATTAGTGGTTGTATGAACGCTTGCGGACAGCACAACATGGCCGATATTGGTTTTCAAGGGATGTCTGTGAGGACTAAAAATAAACTAGTAGCTCCGGCCTTACAAGTCTTGCTAGGTGGCGCCAATTTTGGCAACGGCACAGGGCGTTTTGCAGATAAGGTGATAAAAGTACCCAGTAAAAGAGGCCCGGAGGCACTGCGTTTAATTCTAAATGATTTTGACGCCCATGGTAACGGACGTTCTTTTGCCGCGTATTACGAACAAAAAGGACAAATGTATTTTTACGATTATTTAAAACCCCTTTCCGATGTGGATAATTTAACGGCAGATGATTTTATAGACTGGGGTAATACTGAAAAATACGAGCAAGCCATAGGTGTCGGAGAATGTGCCGGGGTAGTTATAGACCTAATAGCTACGCTTTTATTAGAGAGCGAAGAAAAGATTCAAAATGCACAGCAGGCTTTAGATCAGGAAAAGTGGGCAGCCGGTATTTATCATACGTATTCGGCTATGGTAAATGCCGCTAAGGCATTATTGATTGCCGAGAATTTAAAAACTAATACGCATGCCGGTATTATTGCCGATTTTGATGCCACTTTCGTTGCTTCGGGAAAAATTAGGTTACAAACTTCTTTTGAATCTTTGGTATATCAGTTAAATAAGAATAAACCAACAGCGCATTTTGCGTATCAGTATTTAGAAGCTGCTAAGGCATTTTTAGACACGGTTGGCGAATATAGAACTAAAGAATTGGTGGAAGCCTAGGAGTATGCGCATAGAAAAGGCAAATCAGGAAAACATATATGCCGGAAAAGCGCCTCGTCTTACGGTGGTAGGCGCTGGTCCTGGCGATATCGAACTCATTACATTAAAGGGGATTAACACCCTTAAAAGTGCAGATGTTGTTTTGTACGATGCCTTGGTAGCCACCGAATTGTTGCAGTATGCGCCCCACGCAGAGCATATTTTTGTGGGCAAGCGCAAAGGATGTTATGCCTATCAACAAGAACAGATCAACGAGCTTATTGTGAGTTGCGCAAAATCTCATGGTCATGTGGTGCGCTTAAAGGGAGGAGACCCCTTTGTTTTTGGGCGTGGCGCAGAAGAAATGGCCTATGCCGCAGCACAAGGCATAGCTGTAGCAATGGTACCCGGAGTGTCTTCGGCCTTATCCGTTGCGGCAATACAGCATATTCCCGTCACTAAAAGAGGCGCTGCCGAGAGTTTCTGGGTAATTACAGGAACTACAAAGGAACATCGGCTTTCTCAAGATGTGCACCTGGCAGTAAAATCTAATGCTACTGTGGTCATTCTAATGGGGATGTCAAAGTTGGCATCAATAGTGGCCTTATTCAAAAAAGAAGGAAAAGGGCAGCGGCCTGTGGCTATTATTCAAAACGGTACCACTGCAGAAGAAAAAATAGCCATAGGAACGATAGCGACCATAGAAAGCGAAGTTCAAAAGCAAAAATTGACGAACCCCGCAATTATTGTTATTGGAGAAGTGGTTTCGCACAGAGCAGCCTTGTTGCAGTTGCAACCGGCTGAATTAAGTCGTAATTTTGTTGAAAAATTAGGCTGATGGAACGGAATAATTTATACCCCATATTTTTAAAAGCATCAAACCTCAATATCCTTATTGTAGGCGGCGGCCATGTGGCGGAAGAAAAATTGAATTTCCTTACGAAATCGAGTCCGGATGCCAAGGTGACCATGGTATCCCCAATGTTCCGAGAAGGTACTATGCAATTAGCGAATCAATTTGGTGTTGAATTAATTACCGATGTGTATCATCCAAAGTATGTAGCCGGTAAACATATGGTAATTGCCACCACAGATGTTCCTGAAGTAAACATACAAGTGTATACCGATTGCAGAAAAGAAAGCAAGTTGGTTAATGTCGCCGATAATCCCCCGTATTGCGATTTTTATATGGGCGGTATCGTTACCAAAGGCAATGTAAAAATTGCGATTTCCACCAACGGCAAATCGCCTACCACTGCTAAACGATTGCGGCAGTTTTTTGAGGAGGTCATACCGGAGGATATCAGTAATATGGTAGCAAACCTACATGACTACAGAAAAACGCTCAAAGGTGACTTCGAAGAGAAGGTAGAAAAAATGAATGAAGTCACAAAAAAGCTAGTAGAAAAATCTTTTTAGAAAATTTACGTTTTATAGGAATAACACAGATTAGAATGATTAAAACAGATATTATTATCATTGGCGCAGGCCCCACAGGGTTATTTACCGTTTTTGAGGCAGGCTTATTAAAACTTAAAACACATCTCATAGATGCTCTTGCGCAACCCGGAGGGCAGTGTTCTGAGATTTATCCTAAAAAACCCATATACGATATTCCCGGATTTCCGGAAATTTTGGCCGGCGAATTGGTCTCTAATTTGATGGAGCAGATTAAACCTTTCGAGCCCGGATTTACCCTAGGCGAACGTGCGGAGACCTTAGATAAATTAGAAGACGGCTCTTTTGTTGTGACCACCAATAAAGGCACTAAACACCACGCTCCCGTCGTTGTTATTGCCGGTGGTTTAGGTTCTTTTGAACCCAGAAAACCGTTAATCCCCAATATTCTAAACTACGAAGATAAGGGGGTTTCTTATATGATAAAGGATCCGGAGGTGTTCAGAGATAAAAGGGTGGTTATTTCAGGCGGTGGAGATTCGGCCTTAGACTGGGCCATTTATCTTACGAATGTAGCTTCAGAAGTTTCCTTAGTACACCGTAGAAATGAATTTAGAGGTGCCTTGGATTCGGTAGAAAAAGCATCAGAATTGGCAAAACTGGGAAAAATAAGACTGTTTACCGAAGCAGAAGTTACCCAAATTCAAGGACAAAATCAGCTAGAAGCTGTTATCATAACGCATAATAATCCTGAAAAAGGAACCACTTTTTTGGAGACGGATTATTTTATTCCCTTGTTCGGCCTTTCCCCAAAGTTGGGTCCCATCGGCGATTGGGGTCTCGAAATTGAAAAAAATGCAATAAAGGTGAACAATGCCAAAGACTACCAAACCAATATTCCCGGGGTATTCGCAATTGGCGATGTCAATACCTATGAAGGAAAACTAAAATTAATACTTTCCGGATTTCACGAGGCTGCCGTCATGTGCCAGTATGCCTATCAAATCATCAATCCCGGAAAGCGTTACGTTATGAAATATACCACGGTGGGTGGCGTAGAAGGCTTTGATGGCAGTAAAAAGGAAGCTAAAAAAGAAGTAGTACAAAGCATTTTTTAGAAAACCGAATGCTGCCTTTAGAAGGTAAACGATCTTATACTATGGGCTAAAAAACAGGCTATATTCCTTGCTTTTGCCAAGGCTGTGCCGTTACTTTGCAGCCCGTTCATTATCAAATTGAAATTGTTATCAAGAAAGGTGGAGGGAATAGACCCTTAGAAGCCTTAGCAACCCTTTATCTGTAAAGAAGGTGCTACATTCTATCTGCCCATGGCGGACTAGATAACTCGGAAAAAGGTAAAAAATGCTGCTTTTCCTTTCTTGATACATCACTTTTTTTAGCGTTACCCTTTTGTAAAACAAATGGGTCGGGCTATACGCTGTATCTTTTTCGCTTTTTTTAAAGCGAAAAAGGATGTCGCTCCTATCCCTAACGCAAAAAGGATTGCGAAAATAAAAACGGGAAAGACAGCAAAGCACGTACATTAAGAATAGAGAGGAATGCCGAGGTGTTAGGATCAAAATTGAAAAAAATAAATGAAAAACATAGCGCAAATATTAAAGGAGCGTATACTGGTTTTAGACGGTGCCATGGGCACCATGTTGCAACGCTATAAATTCACCGAAGCCGATTTCCGTGGCGAACGCTTCAAGGATTGGCCACATCCGCTACAGGGCAACAATGACTTGTTGTCCCTTACCCAGCCCGATGCTATTGCCGCCGTACATCGCAGCTACTTTGAGGCCGGAGCCGATATTGCAGAAACCAATACTTTTTCCGGAACCACCATCGCCATGGCCGATTACCACATGGAAGAATTGGTGTACGAGTTAAACTATGAATCGGCTCGGATTGCCAAAAAAGTCGCCGACGAGTTTACGGCCAAAGACCCTCATAAACCTCGTTTTGTTGCGGGAAGTATCGGGCCAACCAATAAAACCGCCAGCATGTCGCCCGATGTAAACGATCCCGGATATAGAGCTATTTCTTTTAACGAACTTAGAGTTGCCTATAAACAGCAGGTAGAAGCTTTATTGGATGGTGGGGCAGATCTTTTATTAGTAGAAACTATTTTTGATACACTCAACGCCAAAGCGGCCCTGTTTGCTATAGAAGAAGTAAAGGAAGAACGGCAGATTCATGTGCCTATTATGGTCAGTGGCACTATTACCGACGCATCAGGTAGGACCTTATCAGGACAAACGGCAGAAGCATTTTTAATTTCTATTTCGCATATTCCTATATTATCGGTCGGGTTTAATTGCGCTCTAGGAGCCAGTCAATTAACACCCCATTTGGAAGTCATATCCGCAAGAACGGATCATTTTATTTCAGCCCATCCCAATGCAGGATTACCCAATGCTTTTGGAGCATATGATGAAACCCCAGCGCAAATGGCAGCACAAATTAAAGAGTATATGGAAAAGGGACTAATAAATATTGTTGGAGGCTGTTGCGGCACCACCCCGGAACATATTAAGGCAATTGCGGAGTTGGCTGTAACGTATAAACCAAGACCGTTGTCGGTTGTCGGTTGATGGTTGTTCGGAAATTTTTTTAAAATGGATTATACAGAATTGGAAGTGTGGAAAGAAGCTAGGATTTTGGTTCATATGATTTATAATATAACAAAAAAATTCCCTTCAGAAGAATTATATGGTTTAACAAATCAAATACGACGCTGTGCCGTGTCAATTCCTTCAAACATTGCAGAGGGTTGTGGGCGGAGAACCTCGGCTGATACGATTCAATTTTTACACATAGCTAGGGGTTCTTTATATGAATTGGAAACACAATCTTTTATTGCAATAGACCAAAATTATTTAAACAAAGAGGATTTTGATTCTGTTTTTAATCAGATCGTAAAGTGTAAAAAACTTATAAATGGTTTTATTAATTATTACAAAAAGACAAAATAACGTCTGGAAAAAACACAATGAAACTATCAACAGACAACGGTCAACAGACAACTAGATTTTTAAAGCTAAGCGGACTTGAACCTCTCATCATCACTCCGGAAAGCAATTTTGTGAATGTTGGGGAGCGTACTAATGTGGCGGGTTCTAAGATGTTTCTTAGGCTTATAAAGGAGGAAAAATTTGAAGAAGCTTTAAAAGTAGCCAGAGACCAAGTAGAAGGTGGTGCGCAAATCATCGATATTAACATGGATGATGGGCTCATCGATGGCAAAGAAGCCATGGTAAAGTTCCTTAATCTGGTAATTGCCGAACCGGATATATCCAGAGTTCCTATTATGATTGATAGTTCTAAATGGGACATTATTGAGGCCGGCTTGCAAGTGGTACAAGGAAAATGTGTGGTAAACTCCATCAGTTTAAAAGAAGGGGAGGCGCAATTTATGCATCAAGCCAAACTCATAAAACGCTACGGAGCTGCCGTAATCGTCATGGCCTTTGACGAGGTTGGTCAGGCCGATAATTACGACCGGCGTATCGAAATCGCAAAACGATCGTACGATATTTTGGTAGATAAAGTGGGTTTTCCGCCGGAAGACATCATCTTCGATCTCAATATTTTTCCGGTGGCCACGGGAATGGAGGAGCATAAATTAAATGCGCTCGATTTTATAAAGGCCACTTCTTGGGTACGTAAAAATCTGCCATATTGCAGCGTTAGTGGTGGTGTAAGCAATGTATCCTTCTCCTTCCGCGGAAATAATCCGGTACGGGAAGCCATGCATTCTGTGTTTTTGTACCATGCTATAAAGGCAGGGATGAATATGGGTATTGTCAACCCCACCATGCTGGAGGTCTATGACGATATTCCCAAAGATTTGCTGGAACGGGTAGAAGACGTAATTCTCAATAGAAGGGACGATGCCACGGAGCGTTTACTGGATTTTGCGGAATCGGTGATAGGGAAAACCAAGGAAAGCAAGGTAGATCTATCATGGAGAACAGAGCCGTTACAAAACAGAATTACCCGCGCTTTGGTAAAAGGAATAGATGAGTTTATTACCGAAGATGTAGAGGAAGCCAGACAGCAAGCCAATAAACCCATAGAAGTTATTGAAGGCCATTTAATGATTGGGATGAATGTGGTGGGCGACTTATTTGGGAGCGGTAAAATGTTTTTACCTCAAGTCGTAAAATCGGCGCGTGTTATGAAAAAAGCAGTAGCCTATCTGTTACCATTTATTGAAGAAGAAAAACTCCTTAATCCTCAAGTAGGCGATGAAAAGGGAAACGGTAAAATCTTAATGGCGACGGTGAAAGGCGATGTCCACGACATTGGAAAAAATATAGTAAGTGTAGTACTGGCCTGTAACAGTTATGAAATTGTAGATTTAGGGGTAATGGTACCCCCAGAAAAAATTATGGCTGCAGCGATAGAACACGAAGTAGATATTATTGGTTTGAGTGGCTTAATTACGCCGTCTTTAGATGAAATGGTCTTTTTAGCCAAAGAAATGGAGCGTCAAAATTTTAAAATCCCTCTGCTCATTGGAGGAGCCACCACCAGTAAAGCCCATACTGCTGTAAAAATTGATACGCAATACAGTGAAACCGTGGTGCATGTTAATGATGCCTCCAGAGCGGTCACCGTAGTAGGCGATCTTTTGCAGAAAGAAACCTCACAGGCGTATAAAAAAGGAATTAAAACGGACTATGCCGATTTTAGGGATAAGTTTCTGAAGCGAACTAAAATAAAGGAATATAAAACGCTCGCCCAAGCCAGAGCGAATAAGTTCAAGATTGATTGGAATAGTGCCGAAATTATAGAACCAAAAGAATTGGGCATTCATGTTTTTGAGGATTTTGATTTGCGAAAATTAGATGATTTTATAGATTGGTCGCCCTTTTTTAGAAGTTGGGAACTACATGGAAAGTACCCGGATATTCTAAAGGATGATGTCGTAGGGGAACAAGCTGTAGCGCTTTTTGACGATGCCAGAAAGATGTTGGAAACAATTTTTAAAGAAAAAAAGCTGAAAGCTAAGGCAATTTTCGGCTTGTTTCCGGCGAATACGGTTGGGGATGACGATATTGAGGTGATTACGGCCGGTAAAACCTATACATTTAGAACGCTACGGCAGCAGTTGAAACGAAAAGAAGGTGTGGCAGATTATGCGCTGGCCGACTTTATAGCGCCAAAAAGCACTGGAAGACAAGATTATATTGGATGCTTTTGCGTAACCACGGGATTCGGGGTAGATGAAATGGCAGATGCCTACCGTGAGAATCTGGATGACTATAATTCTATTTTAGTGAAGGCCTTGGCAGATCGTTTGGCAGAGGCGTATGCCGAATATCTGCATAAAGAAGTACGAAGGAACTATTGGGGCTATGCGGCCGACGAAAACCTGTCTAATGAGGCATTAATTAATGAAACCTATAAAGGCATCCGTCCGGCACCGGGATATCCTGCGTGTCCCGATCATTTAGAAAAACGAACCATTTGGGAAATGCTCGATGTAGAAAATACCATTGGGGTAAAACTCACTGAAAGTTTGGCCATGTGGCCTGCTTCTAGTGTAAGCGGCTATTATTTTGCAAATCCGGAAGCAAGGTATTTTGGGCTAGGAAAAATTAAGGAAGATCAGGTCGAAGATTTTGCCAAGCGCAAAGGAATACCTTTGGATGAAGCAACGAGATGGTTGGCCACGAATATAGCAGATTGATGATGTTGAGATAGAAACCCAAGTCTAAATAAGTAATTTCCCTCTGGAAGGGAAGCTCGTCCGGAACATGTTTTCGGTAGGTTAAGGGAGTCGAAATAGAAACAACGAACCAACACAATAAAATAAACACTTGAAACAAAAATTCATAGAATTATCATTGGGAAGCCATCTCATATCGCATGGTTATACAACTGATAACAAAGAGATAACCGAAGAAGTGAAAATAGAAGGTTTTTCTAAAAAAATAGTTGCGATTTCCAGAATTAAATCAGTAAGTGAAAAATATATCTTGATAGATTACCTAAGTGGCAGATGGATTTATTGGGAGTATGAAGGGGATTATAAATTTATAAAAAGGGTATTGTTGGAAAAATGAAAGTAACAGACCATATAAAAGCAGCAAACGGAAACACCTTGTTTTCCTTTGAGTTGATACCGCCCGTAAAGGGACGCAGTATTCAGGAATTGTACAATAACATCGACCCATTGATGGAGTTCAATCCGCCATTTATTGATGTAACCACTTCTAGGGAAGAGTATATTTATATTGATAAAGACGGACTTTTAGATAAAAAACTGACGCGGATGCGCCCTGGCACCGTGGGCATTTGCGCATCCATAAAACACAAATACAAGGTAGATACCGTGCCGCATGTGCTTTGCGGTGGGTTTACAAAGGAGGAAACGGAGTATATGCTTATTGATTGTCAATACCTGGGTATCGATAACGTAATGGCATTAAGAGGCGATGCCATGAAAGATGAGAAATATTTTGAACCAACTAAGGGTGGACATGCCTATGCAAGCGATTTGGTAGCCCAAATTAGGAATATGAGTAATGGGAACTACCTTCATGAAGTAGTGGAAACCGATAATTGTATTGATTTTTGCATTGGCGTAGCCGGCTATCCCGAAAAACATTTGGAAGCTCCTTCTTTAATATCAGATTTAAAAAGGCTTAAAGCAAAAATAGATGCCGGTGCCGATTATGTGGTTACACAAATGTTTTTCGACAATCAGAAATATTTTCAGTTTGTGAATGCAGCACGCGACATAGGGATTACGGTACCCATTATTCCCGGGATTAAGCCTATAGCGGTAAAAAAGCACTTGCAACTCTTGCCTCATGTTTTTAGAATCGATATTCCACAAGATCTTATTGATGCGGTAGATCATTGTAAGAATAATGCCGAGGTACGGCAAGTGGGTATAGAATGGAGTATTCAGCAATCTAAAGAATTAAAAAAGGCCGGTGTTCCCGTGTTGCATTATTACTCTATGGGAAAGTCCGACAACATTAGGGCGATAGCCAAGGAAGTGTTTTAGATACAATAGCGTCTGGGTGCTATCTCGGTTTTTTTGGGTTTTCTGCCATAATTGATGCCTAGGCAACCATTATATTTTCCTATTTTTGCGCCCAATGGATATAAAACCCTTTTTAGGTCTGTTTTTTTTAACTGCTTTTGGTTTGGCTCAAGAAAGTGGTGAAGAAGTAAAAAGGTATACGCTGGATGCCAACCAGTTTAATGGTTCTATTTTATTACACAATCCCGATATTTCACATTTAATTACCGGCCATCCTTCTGGAGTAATCTTAAGTTACAACAGAAAAACCTACGGATTTCAAGAATGGGAACGTCGTTACAATTACCCAGATGTAGGTGTTTCCTTTGTGTATCAAGATATGGGGAATAGTATTTTAGGGCAGAATTTTGGAATCTATGCTCATTATAATTTCTATTTTTTTAATCGTAATGTTCAGTTTCGGTTGGGGCAAGGTATTGCCTATAATACCAACCCGTACGATAAAAACCGAAATTTTAGAAACAATGCCTACGGAAGCCATTTATTGAGTTCTACCTATTTTATGCTTAACTACCACAAAGAGAACCTCATTGCAGGGTTGGGGTTCAAAGCCGGACTTTCCGTAATTCACTATTCTAATGCAAATTTTAAGGCACCCAATACTTCTACCAATACCTTGGCATTAAACGTAGGTGTCACCTATGACTTAGACGGGGGTACTGCGCCTGTAGCATATCATAAGGATACTCTACGAAATAAAATAACAGAACCCATTCATTACAATTTTGTGTTCCGAAGCGGCATTAATGAGAGTGATGTCATTAATTCCGGGCAATTTCCATTTTATATCGTGTCGGCGTATGCCGATAAACGCCTTAGCAGGTACAGTGGCCTTCAGTTGGGCACAGAGGTATTTTTTTCTAATTTTTTAAAGGATTTAATACGTTTTCAGTCCATTGCCTTTCCGGAAAATAATGTGGCTATAGACGATGATTATAAACGTGTTGGCTTGTTTTTGGGGCACGAGCTCTATATCAACAAAATGTCAGTGGTTACCCAATTGGGGTACTATGTGTACTATCCTTTCGATTTTGAAGGACGGGTTTACAATAGAATTGGCTTAAAACGCTATTTTGGCTCCAAAGTTTTTGGTGCAGTAACCTTAAAATCGCATGGAGCTAAAGCAGAGGCCGTGGAATTTGGAATTGGAATACGCCTGTAATATGAGAACGACCAAATACATACAAAACCTACAAAAATGGATAGCGTTGCTATCTTTGGCGCTATTCATAGGCTGTAACGGCGAAAATGTCCCTGATTGTTTTCAAAATGCAGGTGATCTAGTTCGGGAAGATATCTCGGTGGCCAACTTTACCAAGATTACCGTTGGGAAAAATGTACAATTGGTTTTACAGCAAGGTGATGAAATTCGTGTCTCCGTAGAAACCGGAAAATTTCTACTTAACGAGGTATCGGTAGAGGTGAAAGACGATCGTTTGCTTCTAATAGATACTAACGATTGTAATTTTGTTCGGAGTTTTGGCCTGACAAAGGTGTATGTTACTGCCCCGAATATTACGGAAATTCGCAGCAGTACAGGTTTTCCTATACGAAGCGAAGGGGTTTTGCGGTACCCTAATCTTGCCTTGCTTTCCGAAAGTTTTACCGATCCGGAAGCCGATGTAACCAGTGGTGAGTTTACTTTGGATTTGGAAACAGAAAGCCTTTCCATTGTTTCCAACGGACTGTCCTTTTTTAATCTCCGGGGTAGTACCAACAATTTTCAAATCACTTTTGCTGCCGGTGATGCCCGTTTGGAAGCTACCGAATTAATAGCGCAACACATTACCCTAAATCACCGAGGAACCAACGATATGCGCCTAAACCCCCAACAATCCTTACAGGGAATTATAAGAGCTACAGGAGATGTAGTCGCTATAAACAGACCGCCATTGGTGGACGTACAAGAGCTTTTTAAAGGGAAGTTGATATTTAGGGAGTGATGTATTTAAATTTTGAATTTTGAACTTGATACTTGAACTTGATACTTGAGCTTGAACTTGATACTTGATCTTGTATTTGTATTTGCTTTTTGAGCTTATATTTGAAAATTTTAAACCATAAGCATTTTGAAACCGATAGCTTCGTATGTACGGGAAATGCTTGTTTCGCTTCGTATTTTGGGAAATTCCCCAAAACTTCAGGGCTTGACGAAGGCGGATGCTTTATTGGCCAGTCTCATCCGAAAAAAAAAGGTACCCGGCTTGGCCATTACCGTAGTAAAAGATAATGCTGTTTTTTTTCAAAAAGGATATGGCTACGCCGATATAGCGAAAAAGATACCCGCAGACCCAAAACGCAGCGTTTTTAGGATTGCCAGTGTGTCCAAACCGATAGCAGCCACGGCGCTCGCTAAGATGGTACAGGAAGGGCTACTAGATTTGGACGCTTCTTTTTATACCTATGTACCCTATTATCCTAAAAAGAAATATGACTTTACCATTCGGCAATTGGCGAGCCACACTGCGGGAATACGAGGGTATCGGGGTAAGGAATATGCACTAAATCAGCCTTTTTCCATCAAGGAAAGTATTGCAGTATTTAAGGATGATGCCCTTCTTTTTGAACCAGGAACAGCGTATTTCTATAACAGTTTTGACTGGGTTTTAATTTCTTTGGCCATGCAAGAAGTGAGCGGTATGCCTTTTGAAACCCTTGTAGCGCACTATGTCTTGGAGCCATTGGGCCTCACAAACACCTTTCCGGAAAAAACCGATGCCTTACCACCCGATACAGTAGTCTTTTATTCCAAAACAGTAAACGGATTTACCAATGCAACACCGGTAAATAACTTGTATAAGTTGGCAGGTGGGGGATATTTATCCACCTCCGAAGATATAGCACGATTTGGTCAGGCATATTTAAACCGAAGTGTTCTGGATGAAGGAGCTGTTGCTCAGTTTCTTACTTCCGAAATAATCAATGGAACACCAACCTATTATGGTTTAGGCTGGCAGGTAAGTCGGGATACAAAGGGCCGACCATATTACGGCCATGTAGGCAATGGAGTAGGGGGTTATGCCCTTTTTTATGCCTACCCAGAAGAACAAATGGTGTTTTCCATCCTAATGAACAGCACAAATCCCGGAATTGAGAAAGATTTAGATGAAATTGTGGATGTTTTGATAGGCTCCCAACATCCAAACACCAAGCATCAAGAGAATTCAGCAGCATAATCTCCCTCCTTGGGAGCGGTTAGTGTAGGTCAGCCTTTGAAAGAGCTTTCAAATATGCGGTGGCGCACCTACCAGTACCGTGTTTTTAGGTACTGCTTTTTCAATCCTGTTAACTTTAAAATCGATAGCGTTAATGATTGCGAAGTAGAGGCCGTAATTTTGAGGTTTAACTCTTAAAATAAATACAAATGAGCAACAACAGTAATAATGTTTTGGTAGGGATTCTAGCAGGCACAGCCATAGGCGCCACTTTAGGAATACTCTTCGCGCCCGACAAAGGCACCAAAACCCGGAAGAAAATTGCAGACCAGGCGCTTGCAACTAGAGATACATTCTTAGATGAGGCAGGTCATATTAAAGAGAATCTAGCAAACTCATTCAATTCTAATAAAGATAGCCTGGAACAAAAGGTAGAGTCCTTAGTTTCAGATGCCAGCTATAAGGCGGAGGATCTTATCAGTCTGTTGGAAAACAAATTAACAGATTTAAAAGCAAAAAACAAGAAATTGCAAAAAGGATAAGAATGAGTGTTATTGATTCCATTAATGATACCACGGCGAAGGCATTAGATTTTGGGGAAAATTATATAGCTAAATCAGGAGCGTATTACCGGTTAAAAATTTTTCAGCAACTTACAATTTCTTTTTCTTTTTTCTTTAAGTTGATCGTGCTTGGCAGTTTGATTTTTCTGGGGATGATTTTCTTAACAGTAGCGGGTTCCATGGCCTTAGGCGACTATTTAGAAAGTTTGCCTTTGGCCTGTGTAATAATTGCTGGCGTATTATTCTTAATTGCGCTTATGATCTATATTTTAAGAAAAAATATTGATAAGAAGGTTATTGAAAAACTATCTACCACTTTTTTTGACGAAGAATGAAAAGAAGCTATACATCGTTTCAAGAGATTGAATTAGACCTGAAAAAATTACATCTAGAGCGAAAAATTGCTTTGGAGGAACTAAGAGGGCTTCGGTATGAATTTGAGGATATTATGAAACCTTACCACTGGATACAAACCGGGCTGGGAGCTTTAAAACGTATGGGCATTATCTTCCTTGTTCGGCGATTATTTAAATAAAACACCGCCAGTGTTTAAAAATAATTTAGGATAGGGGTTTTGGTTTCTCGTTTCGCTTCTCAGAAAGTTATATCATTTAGTGTGGTATATTCTTTGAATCCAGGATTTGTTCAAAATACCGAAAAAATAAACCCAGGCTCTAATGTTTCCGAATTTTAATCTGTAAAAGCGAGTAGTGATCTTGCGTGAGGTATTTGGAGAAGATTTCGTTGTCTTTGAGTCTCTTTTTTTGGGATCGTGACTAAATCTGGGTTCAATTGGCCGGCATCAATTTTGGAGGTCGTTATTGTTACTATCCAAGATTTCAAAAGAAGATACTCATAAGAGCCATAGCATAGCATTTCCAGAAATTTTTTAAAGAGGAAAACGTTAAGAATAGGCTTTGAAATCACTATGGTATAATACAGATCCTGAAATACTTTTCTAAGATATGGGATCGTGGCCAAATAAATGAGATTTTTTTAATGCGTTAATTATTAAATGGATACGGTTAATTGTTTTTTTTCACTATCCTAATATTTGTACTATAAAATTGGAAGACCACCGGTTTTAAATAGGTTTAACATTAAAAAATTAATACTATGTTACGTTGGACAGTCACTTTTATAATTTTGGCAATAATTGCCGGCATCTTTGGTTTTGGAGGAATAGCTGCTGGTGCGGCTGGTATAGCTAAAATTCTTTTCCTCATTTTTATAGTACTTTTTATCATTTCCTTAATTACAGGAAGACGAAAAATTTAATTGAACTAAAATAACATCAAACCAAATGAAAAGACAGATAATAAATTTAGCACTTACATTGTTTGCAATCGTATCCCTTACTGCATTTTCTTCTTGTAGAGAACAGAAGTCCAATGAAGAGAAATTAAAAGATGGGATAGAAAAAGTAGGAGAGGACATTGAAGAAGGTGTAGAAAAGGTCGGCGATGAAATTGAAGAAGGAGCGAAAAAGGTAGGCGACAAAATTGAAGATGCTACAGACGACAATTAGGAGGTAAACTTTTGTTTGCAATATGAAAAACGGATGAATCTCCACTGAGGTTCATCCGTTTTTTTATGGATATGCAGAGACCGTAAGTGGGGCATACGAAATACCCACCACCTGCGACTCCGAATGAAGATTTCAAACTTAATTTATTTTGAAACTCTGCCAATTTACAGCGGTAATAATAGGCGCTAATGCTATAGAATACTTCGCACTTTACTTGGAATAACGTGCGTACTACACATCCTGCGATCGTTTTTAAAGTACGGTAACGGTTAGGTTATATGTGCACCATGTATACCGGTTGTACTGGTTTTTTAAACGCTATTCTATATTAAAATCCTGTGTAAGACAAAAGGGTATGGAAATTGGATTTTGAAAAATAAGGAATAATTACCTTGCTTTAAAGGATTATATTTTGTATATTCTTTATTCATGGGATAACTTCTATTACCCAATTTTACACAGCTCGTGCTTGTCTTTAAATCGTATAACCAATTGATAGCAGATTAGTTACTATTTGTTTGAAGTAGTGGCATGATAATTCCTTCTAAAAGGTGTAAATAGCTCATGGATTTATTGATTTGCATCTCATGTAATTATTTAAGTTCAGTACTAATATTAACCCTGATCATCGTATTATGAAGACAATTAAAATATCAGGTTACGACCTCGCAACTAATTTAAGTCAACTCACCACATTTTTGGGTGGAAACGTAGTAGCCAAGAGTACAGAAGCTACTTTAGATTTTGACTGTCATGAGGTTCAAGGTAAGGCAAAAGGCTATCAGTTAGGAAATGGTATGTCTTATTTGGAGTTGGAAATTAACACCAAAGAAGATCTCATGATCGTTCAGCACCACGAAGATGAAAATATAGTCAACTTTATATATATTTCCACGGGATTTATAACCCATTCTTTTGATCTAAAGGAAGGGAAAATTAAATTGAAAAAACTGCAACCTATACTCATTAAAAATTCCGGAACAGCAAATCATTTTCAATTAAAAAGTCATGTACTTCATACAATTTCTATCATTAGAGTACCTATGGAAAGTGTAACGCATCCAGAGAGCGGCTTTTCTTATTACCATGTTTTAAAGGATGCTTTAGATCAATTCTATCTTAGCACTCATACAGTTTACTTGGCGTCTCATAATTTAAAAGTATTGACTAAAATTCAGGAATTACGCGATCTTAGAAGTCAAGGTATTGCAAAATGGCTTTTTGTGGAGGGCATTATTAATACTGTACTGGGAATGTTTATAGAGCAGTTGGAAGAGGATTTGGAGGGTGCTGAAAAACGGACTGGTTTGCTCACCAAAAAAGAAATGAAAATCATACAGGAAATGAGCACCTCAATAAAAAATTATCCCGATGTGCCGTACACCTTAAAGTTTTTGAATGCCAAAACAGGGATTTCACCATCCAAATTGCAGGAAGGATTTAAGCTTTTGCACAATAGGACGGTTACAGATTATATTCGAAATATAAGGGTAGAGACCGGAGAGCACTTAATTAAAACCACAGAGATGAATATTTCAGAAATTGTTTACAGTATAGGACTTACCAGTAGAAGTTATTTTTCTAAGATTTTTAAGGAAAAATACAATTGCAGTCCAAAGTACTATCAAGAACACCAAAATACGTTCGCTGGTACTCTTTAATTTTGTGAGCAATTTCTTAGAATAAACAGTCTTTGTAATGTATACATGGGTTTGCAATCCCTGTATGAGACTCCACCATCTTTTCGGATGACGTATTTCTTATCAATCTAATTTACAATAGAAATGGGTACATAACATTTCAGCGAACCTTTTTTAAAGAAGATGCTTTTATCCTCCTTTTTAGGAGAGGTTAGAGGACAACTCCCGTCAATTCCGTAAATAAACTTTCTAGATTCTTATTTTTTCTGCTTAACTGCAAGGTTTTTAGCTCGTTATCGTGCGCAAAATCGAAGAGTACGGGTCGCATATCCACAGTAGTGTTAAAGGTTACCTCATACACAAAACCACCGGTGTTTTTTACCTGAACCACATAGGGCAATTTTTGCAGTAAGGCTTCCTCAATTCGGTAATCAAATTCAACTTCAATAATTTGCTCGCCTTCCTCCTGTAATTCCGAGAGTTTTTTGTCGGCCACCAGAACCCCTTTATTGATAATCAGCACCCGATCGCAGACGGCCTCTACCTCTTTCATAATGTGGGTAGAGAGCAAAATGGTTTTTTCTTTTCCTATTTCCCGAATGAGTTTTCGTATTTCCAGCAACTGATTGGGATCTAAACCTGTGGTAGGCTCGTCCAAAATCAATACTTCCGGGTCGTGCAATAAGGCTGCTGCCAAACCAACACGTTGCCGGTATCCTTTGGAAAGTTGCCCGATTTTTTTATGGGCTTCCGGTAGTAGTCCGGTTTGTGCTATGACCTCGGTTATTTTTGCTTTGTTTACCTTATATACCGAAGCGTTGAATTCCAAATATTCCTTTACGTACATTTCCAGGTACAACGGATTGTGCTCGGGAAGGTATCCAATGCTTTTTTGCACCTCTTTTTTTTGTGTTAGGACATCATATCCATTTACGGTAGCTTCACCTTTATCGGCCTTGTGGTAGGTCGTTAAGATCTTCATCATGGTAGATTTCCCAGCGCCGTTGGGGCCCAAAAATCCAACGATCTCTCCCTTTTTTAGGGAAAATGAAATTGTATTTAGTGCCTTTTGAGTACCAAAACTTTTAGAAATATGCTGTACGGTAATGGACATGGCTTAAATTTTATCAAAAATAAACATTTCAGAATCAATCCAAGGAATAAAATATAGTCTGGGCATAGGTGGTTTTCGTAAGAATGGCATAAATTACCAACCCCATAAAACATTAGAATAAAAAAAATTACAGATTAAACTTGAATTTTAAATATAATTATTACTTTAGCCGAGATTTTACATCAAATGACAAAACAATATTTCTGGAACGGTTTTTATTTTTACTTCTTTTTTAAAAGAGAAGCGGGACTGTTGTAGGATATTTTTAAAATAAATAGATACCAAAGTCCCGCCAAAATCGGGGCTTTTTTTTTGAACAATTTTAAAAGAATTTTATAACCCACGCGGCCTAACGGTTGCTAGCAAGGAATGAAACTAAAAATAGCAATTCAAGGCATCAAAGGTTCTAACCATTATCAGGTGGCTAGAGATTATTTTGGAGAAAATATTGATTTGGTAGAATGTATGTCTTTTGATAAAATGGTAGATCATCTACTACAAAAAACTGCGGATAAAGGGGTAATGGCCATTGAAAATTCCATTGCAGGATCTATTATTCCCAATTATGCCCTTGTGTACCAGAACAACCTTCATATTATAGGCGAAAGGTACCTAAGCATACATCATAACCTAATGGTTTTAAAAGGGCAAACAATGCAGGATGTTAAGGAAGTACATTCGCATCCCATGGCATTATTACAATGTAAGGAGTTTTTTAGGGACTATCCTCATATAAAACTGGTAGAGGATGCCGATACGGCAGAAACGGCACAGCGCATTCAGGCACAACAATTAAAGGGAATTGCCGCAATAGCACCCAAGGTGGCATCAGAACTGTATGATTTGGAAGTCATTGCATCGGAAATCCAGACGATTAAGAATAACTCTACGCGTTTTATAATTATAAAAACCAAAAATAAGGTATTGCCGGAGAATGAAATTAACAAAGCCTCGCTTCGTTTTCTTACAGATCATAAAAGAGGAAGTTTAGCCGCAGTGTTGAATGTGATGAGCGATTGCCGACTAAATCTTACTAAAATACAATCCTTGCCCGTCATTGAGCGACCTTGGAAGTACGCCTTTTTTGTAGATGTTACCTTTGATAATTATGCAGATTATGCAAAGGCGAAATCACTTTTGGGAATTATGGCCGAGGAATTTAAAGTATTGGGCGAATATAAAAATGCACGACTATGATCACTACGGCCGATAGATTAAAAACGGTGGAAGAATACTACTTCTCCAAGAAATTGAGAGAAGTTAGAGGGCTTATAGCGGAAGGAAAGCCGATAATTAATATGGGTATTGGGAGTCCCGATTTAGCGCCTGCGCCGGAAGTTTTAGAAGCTGTACGCGCATCGCTAACGGATAATGGTGCTCATCAATACCAAAGTTATCAGGGTTTGCCGGAATTAAGGGAGGCCATTGCAGTGTTTTATCAATCTAAATTTGGAACTGTAGTAGATCCGGCAAGCGAGATTTTACCGCTTATGGGTTCTAAGGAAGGAATTATGCATATCAGCATGGCTTTTTTAAACCCCGGTGATGAAGTGCTTATTCCCAATCCCGGATATCCTACCTATACCTCGGTGACTAATTTAGTGGGCGCTGTTGCAACCTATTATGATTTGGTCTCAGAAAAGGGCTGGTTTCCCGATCTAGAAGCACTACAACAACAGGATTTGTCCAAAGTAAAATTAATGTGGGTAAGTTACCCGCACATGCCCACTGGAGCTACGGCCAATAAAGAACAATTACAATCGCTTTTAGATTTTGCAAAAAGGAATCATATTTTAGTGGTAAATGATAACCCTTACAGTTTTGTGCGTAATGAAAACCCCATCAGTATTTTAGAGATCGATGGAGCCAAAGAAGTAGCTCTGGAATTAAATTCGTTGAGCAAGACATTTAACATGGCCGGTTGGCGCGTGGGGATGGTCTTGGGAAATACGGAACATATCAACGCCATTTTAAAGGTAAAAAGCAATATGGATTCCGGGATGTTCTACGGGATTCAAAAAGGGGCTATTGCCGCCTTAAAAAGTAGTGAGGCTTGGTTTCAGTCGCTCAATACCGTTTATGAAACACGAAGAAAGTTAATGTTTCAATTGGCAAACACATTGAATTGTACCTATGATGAAAAGGCTGTGGGAATGTTTGTTTGGGCAAAATTACCGGAAGGAAGCCTTTCTTCAGAGCAGTTTGTAGATGAAGTATTATACGATAAAAATATCTTTATCGCCCCGGGAACTATTTTTGGGAGTAATGGGGAAGGCTATATTCGTTTTTCATTATGTGTTACAGAAGACAAAATAAGGGAAGCGATAGGGAGGTATTAGTATGGAGTAGTACGTAGCGAGAAGTGAAATCTTTCGAGATTATTGTGAAAATGTATTAATGTGAAAATGTATCAATGTGAAAATAAACCGAGATAGCAACTAAGTTTGCGATATACCTATTAGAATATTCAGTTTACATCAAAGAAAAACAAAGAATAATAGCGCAAACGATTAACCAACAACGAATAACGAGGAACGAATAACGAACAACGAACAACGTGCAATAAAAAATGAATGTATTTGTAATTGGTATCGGGTTAATTGGCGGATCTATGGTTAAGGACATCAAAGGTTTGTATGCCCATGCCAAAATTTATGGGATAGATGCCAATCCGCTGCATTTGGAGGAAGCCCAAAGTTTAGGGCTTATCGATATAAAATCAGATTTTGACCAATTGCATCTAGCGGATGTAGTCATTGTAGCTATTCCGGTAGATGTTCTATTAACGGTGTTACCTTCAGTTTTAGATTCCATTTCGGATGAGGCTGTGGTTTTTGATGTGGGCTCTACCAAATCCCAAGTATGTAAGGTGGTAGAAGGGCATGAAAGAAGGCGCAACTTTTTGGCATGCCATCCCATTTCCGGCACTGAATTTTCAGGGCCATCTGCTGCTGTTGAAGGGCTCTTCCAAGATAAGACCAATATTATTTGTGAGGTAGAAAAAACGGCTTTTAAACTGCAGGAAAAAGCCTTGGAATTGTTTAAGCAGCTCGGAATGCGTATTCGGTATATGAATCCTGAGGCGCATGATAAGCACATTGCGTATGTATCACATTTGTCACACATCAGCTCATTTATGTTAGGAAAGACAGTAATTGAGAAAGAGAAAAATGAACGTGATATTTTTGACATGGCGGGAAGCGGATTCGAGAGCACCGTTCGGTTGGCAAAAAGTTCGCCGGCCATGTGGACGCCCATTTTTAAACAGAATAAAGAAAATGTAGTAGAAACTTTAGAAGAATACATTCAAAACTTAAATGATTTTAAAAAAATGCTTCTCCAAGATGATTATGAAGGCATTTACAACGAAATGAATAACACCAATAAAATAAAACAAATATTAAACGGAATACCACAAAACAAGAAATAATAGCGTAAAAAATGGAAAATTCAAAAGAAATGAGGACTTGGTTAGACGACATGAAATTAGACCACCCATTGGTCATTGCCGGTCCATGTAGTGCAGAAACAGAAGATCAGGTGCTCAGAATAGCACATGAGTTAAAGGATACCGATGTAAATTACTACAGAGCAGGAATCTGGAAACCCAGAACACGTCCGGGAATGTTTGAAGGCGTTGGCGCTATTGGGTTAAAATGGTTGCAACGGGTTCAGGAAGAAACCGGAATGAAAACCGCTACCGAGGTGGCGAACAGAGCCCATGTAGATTTGGCATTAGAGAATAATGTAGATTTGTTGTGGATCGGTGCACGATCTACCGTAAGTCCGTTTATCATTCAGGAAATTGCAGACGCTCTGGAAGGAACAGACAAAATCATCTTGGTTAAAAACCCTGTGAATCCTGATTTATCACTTTGGTTAGGGGCTATAGAACGATTGGCCAAAGCCAATATAAAAAAATTGGGCGTAATCCACAGAGGCTTTTCTACCTACGAAAAAACAAAATATCGCAACATTCCGGAATGGCAATTGGCCATCGAGTTGCAAACTAAATTCCCGGATTTGCCTATTATTAATGATCCTTCGCACATTACAGGAAAAAGAGATATGATTTTTGATGTATCGCAAACTGCGTTAGATTTAAATTTTGACGGGTTAATGATAGAAACCCATGATGATCCGGATAATGCCTGGAGCGATGCTGCCCAGCAAGTAACACCGGCACGTTTAATTCAGATTATGAAGGATTTGAAAATTAGAAAAGAAACCGATCAAGAAATGGATTACACCAGTAAGCTGAGTAACCTTCGCGCTCAAATAGATATTATGGATCATCAGTTACTCGACATCCTAGGGAAACGAATGAAAATTTCTGAAGGAATTGGTGCGTTAAAGAAACAAAAGAATGTGGCGGTTTTGCAAAGTGCTCGTTGGAACGAGATTCTCGGTGCTATGATTTTAGAGGGAGAAACCAAAGGACTCAGCGAAGAATTTGTGCTGCGGTTGTTCAAGGCCATTCATCAGGAATCCATTAACCATCAGGAAAAGATTATCAATGCTTAACTACGTAAACCCGACGACAAGTCGGGTTTCTTATTTATTTTAAAGAAAAATCGGACTCCTCCCTTTGTATAAAGGGAGGTGGCTTCGCTAAGCGAAGACGGAGGGATGGATCTGGTATTCCGGTAGTAATATTATCCATTTAAAGCCATTTCCTCTAGAGCAACCGTGGAGGTTGGAATCTCATAAAGGTAGGGTGTTAAATTATCTAAGGAATGTAATGTGCGCATCATAAAAAGTCTTTAATCTAAAGAAACCCCGACCCTTGGGTCGAGGTTTCTTATTTATCGCTCCTTTGGAGAGGTCGGAACTGCCTTTTGCAGTTCCGGGTGAGGTAAAATACAAAATTTCGGATTTTGGCCCAAAGGCCAAAATGAAACTGGCGAAATACCCCTATGGCTTGCCTCGGGGATAGTCAGTTTCAAAAAATTTTTTATTTTAAAGAAAAATCGGACTCCTCCCTTTGTCTAAAGGGAGGTGGCTTCGCTAAGCGAAGACGGAGGGATGGATCTGGTGTTCCGGTAGTAACACTCTCCATTTAAAGCCATTTGCTATAGAGCAACCGTGGAGGTTGGAATCTCATAAAGGTAGGGTGTTAAATTATCTAATGAATGTAATGTGCGCATCATAAAAAGTCTTTAAATTTAAGAAAAAGTGTAACAACAAGGATGTTAGGTCATCTTTACCTAAACTAAAACACATAAAACATGAAAAGAATAGTCACTATAGTCTTGATGATGGTAGCCGGTACTGCTTTTTCGCAACGCATTGTAGATAAGCAAGTAGGCAATTTTAAAGAAGTAAAAGTTTTTGATTTAATTGAAGTCAACCTGATTCATTCTGACGAAGACAAGGTGTTGATCAAAGGAAAGAATGTGGATGATATCCAAATTGTCAATAAAAACGGCAAACTTAAGATCCGGATGCAATTGGATAAAATTTTCACGGGAGAAGATACTTTTGTAGAAGTATATTACACCAAACTGGATGTAATTGATGCCAATGAAGGATCCAGAATAACGTCTAATGCCCAGATGCATCAAAATAGCATTCAACTTAGGGCTCAAGAAGGTGCAAAAATAAAAGTAGGCTTAGATGTGGCCTATGTGGATGCAAGAGCGGTTACCGGGGGAATCATTGAGGCATCGGGATTGGCAAAAAGTCAGGCCATCGTTCTAAATACCGGTGGAATTTTTGAAGGAAGGGCGCTACGAACTGAAGATTCAAAAATTAAAATTAGTGCCGGGGGCGAATCTGAAATTTATGCCACGGAAAGTGCAGATATTACCATAAGAGCCGGTGGTGATGTACATGTGTACGGCAATCCAAAAGAGATAAATAAAAACACATTTGCCGGTGGAAGAGTGCACATAAAAGGGTAATTTTAGAGCATCAGAGGAGCAAAAATTGCTCCATTTCTTAAAAATAGGATCACGATATGGCGCAACGCATATTCCTACTATTTCTATTGTTTCAGGTACACGCAGGGTTTAGTCAAACCTCATTACAGAAAATTGCGTTGCGCAATGGGAGCATGGATGTTGGATTTCGGCACTATCTTTCTGCCGACAGCACACGAACATATAACAGAATATTCGATTGGCGCACTAAAAGTGTAGCACGACCAATTCCGATAAGCTTGTGGTATCCTGCTAAAGAAACTATAAACAACACAGAACCACTCAAGATTATAGAATACTTCGAAATTTTGAAAGTGGAAGAAGAATGGGAGTACTTACCCAATGAGCAATTGTTAAATTGGTTTTACTATCCAAATACGGTTGCCAATCAAAATCACCTTAAAGAAAAAACCACGGCATATAAGCATAATGAACCTATATATGGCCGTTTTCCGGTAGTGATTTACACACCAAGTTATCAGGCATCTTCAATAGAAAATTTTGCTTTATGTGAGTTTTTAGCAAGTCATGGCTATATTGTTATTTCCAGTCCGAGTCGGGGCACCGAAAATAGATTTTTTGAGGGTGGAACGGAAAAGGACTTGGAAACACAGGCAAGAGATGTGGAATTCTTGATTAAAGAAGTTGGAAAGGTACAGAATGCCGATTATAACCGTATTGCAACAATGGGCTTCAGTTTTGGGGGAATGGCTAACATGCTTGCACAAATGCGAAATAAGAATATTAAAGCGGTTATAAGTTTGGATGGCAGTGAAAGGTATCAGTATACTACTTTAAAAAGGTCACCTTTTTTTAATATCGAAAAGATAGATATTCCCTACATGCATCTAGCACAAAAGGATATTCCCGAACTGGTTTTAAAAGAAGACAACATAAATGCAGAACTCAATTACGAATTCGAGCTTTACGACAGTATTGTTTATAGTGATGCATTCCAATTAAAGTTTCATAACCTAACCCATTCGCATTTTAGTACGTTGGGTGTTCTTTTTGAGCCACGGGACCAAAGACAGGATAAGAGTGATTTGGAAATAATGGAATCATACAGATTGGTTTCAGAATATACCTTAAATTTTTTGAACGCCTTCTTTAAGGATGATACAGGCGCTGTACATTTTTTAGAAAATGAACCTTCCGAGAATAGAGTGGAAAAAGGCTTAATTACCAAACAATTTAAGAAGAAGAAAAACCTACCAATGAATTTCCAGGATTTTAATGAATTAGCGTTAAAACAGAACTACGAACATCTATATGAACTGTACAAATCCATTCTGGAAAAGAATCCGACGATGCAATTGCCAGAAGGCAATCTAAACAATCTTGGCTTACAACTGGTTTTCAATCCTAAGACCTCGCAAAAAGGGATTAATGTATTTTTGTTTGCAACAGGGATTTATCCAAATTCTGCCAATCTTTTTGATAGCTTGGCGGAGGCCTATTTATTTATGGGAGATAAGGAAAAGGCCATAGAAAACTTTAAAAAATCTTTAAAACTAGATTCTCAAAACCAAAATGCGGTAGATCGTTTGAAATTACTTGAGAACTAAAATCAAACAACATTCTTTAAGGAATTAGTGAACTGGAATTTTTGGATTCTAAAAAATCCTGAAGTTTTTGCGGACTTTTTTTGGATGATTCTGACTTTTATAAAGCGGCATGCCATCAAATATACAGCAATTGTTAAAGGGAAAAATCGTTATTTTGTCATGGAACTATAATTTTAAAAACAAGAATGACAGGAATAGTGTATAAATCTACCGGAAGTTGGTATACCGTAAAGGCCGAAGACGGTAGTTTTTATGAATGCACTATCAAAGGGAAGTTTCGGATAAAAGGGATAAAAAGCACCAATCCCGTAGCCGTGGGAGATCGTGTTACCTTCGACATTGAAAAAATAGGGGATGAAACCATTGGTATTGTTACCGATATTGCCGAGAGGAAAAATTATATCATCCGTAAATCGGTAAATCTTTCCAAACAGACCCATATTATTGCTTCTAATTTAGATCAGGTGTTTTTAATGATCACCCTTAACAACCCGCCTACATTTACCAGTTTTATAGATCGGTTTTTGGTTACTTCTGAGGCGTATCATATTCCGGCGGTGTTGTTGTTCAATAAAATAGATACCTATAGCGATGTCGAAATAGAGGAGATAACGTATTTGATTACTATGTATGGTGCTATTGGCTATACCTGCATAGCGATTTCGGCAACAACCGGAAAGAATATCGATGCAGTAAAAGAATTAATGAAAGGGAAAACCAGTATGTTTTCCGGGCATTCCGGCGTGGGTAAATCTACCTTAGTCAATGCCATTGCACCGGATTTAAATCTAAAAACTACCAAAATTTCTACCCAACATGCGCAGGGACAGCATACCACTACTTTTGCGGAAATGTTCGATTTAGAAATGGATGCTCGTATCATAGACACACCCGGCATCAAAGGATTTGGGGTGGTAGATATGGAAAAAGAGGAAGTAGGTGGCTATTTTCCGGAATTTTTTAAATTGAAGCCATCTTGTAAGTTTCACAACTGTCTTCACTTAGATGAACCCCATTGCGCCGTAAAAGAGGCTTTGGAGCGCGATGAGGTGGCTTGGAGTCGTTACAGAAGTTATGTACAGATTGTTACCGGAGAAGAAGAAGGATATAGAACAGCTATGTACGAACAAAAATAGATGAGGGCAGTTATACAACGAGTTTCAAGAGCAAGTGTCACCGTAAATTCGGAAGTCATAGCAAAAATAGACCACGGGTTTCTTATTTTACTGGGCATAGAAGATGCCGATTCAGTAGAGGATCTACACTGGCTATCAAAGAAAATAGCAAACCTTCGGATTTTTAATGATTCGGAGGGTGTAATGAATTTGTCCTTGAAAGATATTGATGGAGATGCCATAGTGGTGAGTCAGTTTACCTTGCATGCGGCAACGAAAAAGGGGAATAGACCTTCCTATATCAAAGCTGCTAAACCTGAGGTTGCAATTCCGCTTTATGAAAAATTTGTTCACCAAGTAGAAACAGAATTAGAAAAGAAAATTGGCACAGGTGTTTTTGGGGCTGATATGAAGGTGGAACTTCTGAACGATGGCCCGGTAACGATACTAATCGACACTAAGAATAGAGAATAAATAAAATCAGATGAACATACAAAACGCACAACAAACGGTTGATGATTGGATAAAAGCCCACGGTGTTCGCTATTTTAATGAGCTTACCAATATGGCGCAACTCACAGAGGAAGTAGGTGAGGTAGCTCGCATTATTGCCCGAAGATATGGCGAGCAAAGCGAAAAAGAGTCCGATAAAGATAAGGATTTAGGAGAAGAATTGGCCGATGTACTCTTTGTGGTGCTCTGTTTGGCCAATCAGACCGGAATTGATTTGCAAGAGGCCTTCGACAAAAAATTAGATCTAAAAACCAAGCGCGATCACGATAGACACAATACCAACGAAAAGCTGAAATAATGGTATATTTGCTTTTTTGATCGGGGTCTGTAGCATAAGGCGCTTTCGCAATACCTTTCGGGTTTCTCAAAAAAGCACTAAACCTTACATAAAAGCGGTACTATCCTTCAAAACCTGACCGTAAAATTACATAAATACAATAGCATTTTGAAAATTCAACTTACGCCTCCTATTATAAAACGGATCCAAGCGAATATAGAAATCACCGGTTCTAAAAGTGAATCTAATCGCTGTTTACTGCTAAAAGCGATATATCCAAACCTTAGTATAACCAATAGTTCTAATTCCGATGATTCGGAAGTGATGGAAAAAGGGCTAAAAATTGATACCGGAACGGTAGATATCCATCATGCCGGTACAGCCATGCGGTTTTTAACCAGTTATTTTGCCTCACAGGAGGGAAAGGAGGTTGTCTTGACGGGTTCAAAACGGATGACAGAACGCCCTATAAAGGTGTTGGTAGATGCCCTAAGAAGTCTTGGGGCAGCGATATCGTATGCGCAAGAAGAAGGCTATCCGCCACTAAAAATAACAGGAAAGAAACTTACCAAAAGTAAGGTGAGCCTTCCGGCAGATATCAGTAGTCAGTACATTTCATCTCTGTTGCTCATTGCACCAAATTTAGAAAACGGCTTGGAGTTGGAATTGTTGGGTAAAATTACATCCGTTCCCTATATTAAAATGACCTTAGGCTTGTTATCTCAAATTGGAGTACCTAGTACTTTTCAAGGCAATACCATAAAAGTAGTTCCAAAACCAGCTGTAGGCGCTATAAATGTAGTGGTAGAGTCGGACTGGAGTTCGGCCTCTTATTTTTATAGTAGTATGGCTTTGGCGGAAGTGGGGTCGGAAATCACCTTGTCGTCTTACAAAAAGGATAGCCTTCAGGGCGATAGCGTCTTAGCGGAAATTTATACCGATTTTGGAGTAACCACGACTTTTGTCGACAATAGGATTATCTTAAAAAAAGAAACGCAATGTTTGCGGCAATCTATTACTATTGATCTGGCCAATGCTCCGGATATTGCCCAAACCATTGCAGTGAGCTGTTTCGGCTTGGAAATGGAGTGCCATCTTACCGGATTGCATACGCTAAAAATTAAGGAAACCGATCGTTTAGAAGCTTTAAAAACAGAACTATCGAAACTAGGAGCATCTATTTCGGTGACGGACAAAACCCTTACGTTAGTAGCGTCAAAAGTAATTAGGGAAGGGATCGCCATAGACACCTATAATGATCACCGAATGGCTATGGCTTTTGCGCCCTTAGCGCTAAAAACCCATCTTATCATTAATGATGCAGAAGTGGTTTCAAAATCGTATCCCGACTTTTGGAGCGATATGGAAAAATTGGGTATTGGGGTTGTGTCTTCCATGGAATGATGTTGTTTTTTTATAGGAGATAAAGCAATCAAAGTTATAAGAAGCCTCAAAAAAAACTTCAATACATTTTATAGACAATGAGGGAATTATCCAAATCTTTTACCACCAATGCCAGCTTGCCATCCTTATCCATTTCGGCAAGATCGATCATGGAGTTGCCCATTACAGGGAAATTGGGAATGGCCTTACCATTACTATCAAACAAATATACTTTTCGATTCTGAAGATCGGTAACGCTCACGTAGATTTTATTCTTTATCACAAACAATTTCGGTTTGCTGTACATCCCCAAGTCTAACACCAGCTTTTTGTCTTTTATTTGCAAGACATTATCGTTCATTAACACCAATGTTTTTGTAGTGGCATCCATTCCGTGATCGCGCTGCAACGCCAATGGAGTGGTTTTTATTTTCCCGGTTTCTTCAATCTGGTGCAATGCCCCTTGGGTATCGGTCATCGTAAACGTATCTTCATAAAAAACCACTTCGTTTTCAGAAAAATCGATTTTTTCGGCTACCGGAATTCGTGGCCTCCCGGTACGATCCAATATCTTTATATGACCCGATTTTTGTCGAAATACCAAATAATCCCTTTTGCCGCTTCGGATGTGTTTGGGCGTGCCAAGGATAGGATTTTCGGCTTCGGTATAGGTGAACCCCTTTACTATTTCTCCTTTAGCATTATACATATGTATTTTGGTGCCATGTACCACCACAAAGCGATACTCCTTAGTTCCGTCATAGTCAAAAACGGCAAGGGGATTTAGGACTTCGCCATCAAAAGAGGTGTTAAATGGCTTTACTTCCTCTCCGTTTCGGTCTAAAATTAAAAAGTGATGGTCTGTGGTAAAAGCCAATTGCAGTCGGCCATTTTTGTATATATCTACCTGTGTAATAGGCCCTTGAATTCTTCCGGACAACTGTTTTTTCCATAGCACCTTGCCATCAGTGGAAATAAGATAGAGGTAATTCTCTATGTCCTGAACTACAATTTCCTTTTTACCGGTTCTATGGTTAAGTACAAATTGCGGCTGGGTAGCTAGTGCTGCATCCAATTGCACAGAGAAAAGCGCTGAAACGCTATTGGCCCGGTTTTGTTTTTCCATTTTTTGAATGACCATGTTGGTGTGATAAAATCCGGCATCAGAAACGATTTGAGCCGCAAATACATAGTCAGACAGGGAGGCTTTTTCAAAATCCCTTACCACTTCGTTGGCAAAATCGGCTTTCATAATTTGAGATAGTCCTGCGGCATTGGCAATGAATAAAATACTACTTTCATCGGCAAGCTGGTTCATGCTTGTTTTATATACGTTGGTTTGTTCAAAGGTGTTCCCATTTTTAAAGTTAGAAACTATCATTTGCAAGGTTTCTTGCTCTGCGGCAAACACAAACGAATTTTCTAAAATGGTATAATATTGGGCGGTAAAATTTTGTACTAAGGGATTAAAGTAGGTGTTAAGAAAATCATTTTGATTTAATTCATTAATCTCGTTACCCAAATAATCCAAGGTGTTTCGTTCTAAACCGTCTAAAAATGTGGCAATAGTTTCGGAACGGTCGGCATTCAGCACCACGGCTTTGGTAGTATTCATAAAGATATTACCAATTTCAACCACGTTCTTAAAAAGGGTGTCCATGGGTGCCGAACGATCCAAATAGTGTTGCTGATTTTTGGCAAAAATAGAATACTCCGTAAAAGTATAGGACAATAAGGCATCGGTATTGGCAGGTGCCATGTAAGCAGTCGTGTTATTCCGTGGGTTAGTATGGTTAAAGAGGTTAACAATACTTTGTACAGAATCATTGGCTATGTTAACGCCATTGAGTTGGAGTTGTTCTTGCACCGCATCTACATCTAAAGCCACAAAATCGGTAAATTCAGAAATCGCAACCGATTTGTCTGAGGTTAGTAAAGCACCGAAAACGGGATTGGCTTTTTGTGTGTTTATAAAAATAGTAGCCGCTTTTGAAGTATTGGCCACCTTAAGAAATTTTTGAAGTTGTGTATCAACAGTTAAACTTTGACTGCGAACAATATTCTCTAATGGGATTTGCGAGGTGCTAATGAAAACGATGTCATTTAACCTAAGACGGAAAAACAGTACTTCATTGACCACATATTTTTCAATAGTTCTATTTTCATAGGTTAGGGTTTCTATTAGTTTATCTGATACATTTTCTAACTTAAGCAAGGTTTTCTCGGCATGCGAAATATACACAAGCTCAAAATTCGCTTTGCCGACTTCTAAAAAGGCCAAAAAGCTTTCTCCGTTGGATTGTACATAGTGTAGGGCTTGCGTTTTGTTGCGTATGGTACTATAGACTCCGGTTTTTGAAAGCTGTTTTAGAAAATTGTTGTTTTTAAGTTCACTCTTAAAGGTAGCATCCTCGTTAATACGAATAACGACGGCTGCATTGCTGGGAATATATGGTAAAAGTGAAGAAACTTTGGGTTTTTCCGGGCTGCAACTACATACCATAAAAAGAGTGAGTACAAGAATCTTGGCCTTCATGAGATCTGCTTTTGCGCAAATTTAGGATTTTAAATGTGGTAGTTGAAGTTGTTCTGGCAATTGCCTTAATTTTTTTCCTATTAATCATAGGTTTGTTTGGAAATGGCGATGAGAACTCGATTGGGCATTGCCGTAACCGTTTAATTTTATGCGTCAATCCTAATATTGAATCTGATGAATTTGGATATAAATAGAAAAATGAATGAAGGCCGTTAGTTGAAGTTAAAGTTACTCACGGCCATATAAAAGTATGTTTATTGGATTGATGGAACATCACTCCTGTGTAATACCCAGATAATCAATTACCTTTTCATAGGTCATTTTAGAAAAGTCCGGTTTATTTCCTTTTCCGGACAAAGTTTGACTGGGAATTAGAACATATCTGAATCTATCTGATGGGTTAAATAAAACATCCGGTTCATCATCATTTCTTATATATCTTAGCTTAAGAGATCCAGCGCTAAAAAAGTAGGTAAACCTATGCGTAGTTGTTCCTCAGCTAATCGTTATAGGAAGCAAAGCTGCATGGCTGGGTGGCCAAATTTCCGTTACGAAACGGGAGAAGCGTCCATAAACTAATAATGTGCCCGAATTGTAAAGGGCTTCATCCAATTCTGGAATAGCTACCTCAAATTCGGCATAAGCGGTATAGCCATTCACCACAGCAACCTGACCCACAGGGCCAAACCAGTCTTATGCAATAATATTTGCGTTACCGTCTTGTCCGTCTTCCACATCTTGTCCGGTTTCGCCTTGAGATCCGGCTGGGCCTTGAATCCCCTGAGGACCTGCAATTCCTTGTGGACCTTCGGAGCCTGTATCACCATATTTTGAACAAGCTCCAAAGCTCAATAAGAAAACAAGGGTTAATATTTTAAGATTTGTCATTGAATTTTTTGATGGATTTTTCATGTTTATACAGGTTTAAAGTTGATATTAATAGTTAGTAAATTGCCGATTCTAGTATGAAAAAGGCGTTTGATACGGTTTTTTTATATTACCTAATTAATGGGCATCATTAGGGTTTTACTTAGTTCTTTTGCGCGTTCAGCTATTTCTTTTTCTATCGCTTTCGTTTGTTGTTCATAATTTCTTCGGCATTCGCTTCCTTGTTGGTGCGGGGGACAATTTTTTCTTTGTTCCCTGAGGCGGGCTATTTCTTCTTGTTTTCCTTTTAGCCACGAAACGATGTCATTAGCTCTTTCAATTCCAGACTGTAAATGGTAGTCAAAAGGGATTACCTTGTAATTTTTGGTATTGACACCCCACTCTTCAATTTTTTCAAGGTGAATTAGCTTCATAACCCCTTCCGGCATTTCTGTGATAGCTAAAAACTTTTGCTTTTTTTCCAGAACATCTTTAAATACCCCTACGCCAAAGCCCATGAGGGGAACACCGGTAGGGATTTGAGCTTCCTCTTTGGCAAACCAAAAGGTCACTTCCTTTTGGCCCCCTTCAGCTAAAGTGTACTTGCCCCGATATGCTTCCAAAGGGCTATCCCTATCAACAACTACCGAATTGTCTTTAGCTGAGTTCAAAACCTCCAAACTTTTTAAATAGGTATCTGTAAGCACATCTGAAAAATTTAAGCCTGTGGGTGCCTTAAGACATAGTTTTCCTTCTTCGTTATGATTCAAAAAAAGCATTACATCGCTCTGGCTGTTACGTATTAGAAATTCAATAGTATAAGGACGTAAGTAAGGATTGTTTTTTACGGAACTAAACAGCGGGTTTTCGACGATGTCAGTGCCCGACACATAAATGGAATTGTCGTTACTGTTTACTTTGTAACGAATGGTTCCGGTATAACCATCCACATTAAAAAACTGTTCTATTTCAAAATTAAACTTATAAACCCCACTCAAATCTGATGGATTTTCGGAAATTCCTGCCGGCATGTCGAAGTACTTCGTATCATCGAAGGGGGTGCCTTGTTCAACAATGGGCATGGTTTCAAATTTTCCATCGTGCCGCCATTGGATTTTCATCTCATGTATTTTATGACTAGCGGCTTCCCTTTGTTCGTCCGCAAAAGGATTGGGAATTACACCTGTAGTCATGGCCAAAGCTGAGACGCCGACTGCACCCAAAATAACTTTTACAATTGTTTTCATTATGGAATGGGTTGAAATTCAACTCTTCTGTTTTGTGCCTTTCCTTCGGTGGTGGTATTGTCTGCAATGGGTTCATTTTCACCCCGTCCCTGATACATTAACCTATTCTTGTCAACACCCATATTGTCCGTAAAATAGTGCATCACTGATGCGGCTCTAGATTTGGAAAGGGTCATGTTTTTTACTGCGTCCCCATCACTATCGGTATGTCCTATTATATTTATTCTGATATTGGGATCTTCTTGTAGCACCTTCCCAATTTTGTTAAGGATTTCGAAGGATTCTTTTTTAATAATATCAGAACCGGAATCGAAAACAATTTGTTGGGTTGTAAAACCCCCTTTTAAGATTTTGGATCGGATATCTTCACCTTCCTCGGTTATTTTTATTTTGGAAATAGCTACGATATGATTCTCTTTTGCGGTTGTACCTTTTAAGTAGAATTGAATATAATTTCCAAAGTTGGAAGCAAGAAATGAGGGAAGGTCAATGGTTTTTTCGTTGTCTATAAACACTCTTAATCTTGAACCGTTTACCACAATGGCAAAATGGGTAGTCGTATTTAGTTTCTCTACCATTTTAAAGGGTATTTTGTTGTCGATCTTGGGCGTTATTTTTCCCCAATTTTGAACCTGTAATTGATTTGGGATTTCGGACCCTTTCCATAGTGAGAAGCCAAATTTGGCCCCCTGTTGTGGTTTGTTCAATGTTTTTTCGCCGGAGAATATCAAACCGAATTCAGACCCTGCAAGTCCCTTATATTCCAGATTTTCGGTGATAAGATCAAACTCTAGAGCATAATTTTCCTGAAGTTTTGAAATTTTAGCGATATAATTGCCATTTGGGTTCAGTTTCAAGGCTTTTTCTGAGCCAACCATAATAATTTCCCCTCCGGAGTTCGTTTCCCAGTGCGCAGGGAAATCCCCTTTTGTATCCTTGACAAAGTTTTCATAAAATAACACTTCACCCTCTGGAAAAAACTGACTTCCGGTACTTATTTTGGAATCCGATTCAGTGGTAGGGGAACCCGGTTTTTCTAATTTCTCAGAAATTTCGTTTTTATTCTTTTGAGAGGTATTTTTGTCGGAATCTTTTTTGTCCGATTCAAATACTTCATCCAGAACTTCGTCGGTTTTTTTTGCTGTTTCTTTTTCTACGCGCCTTTCTACGGTGCGCTCGGCAGATTTTTCAGCTTTCTTTTTTATTTTGTTTAAAATTTGGGCGTTGGCAAAAGACATGCTCAACAGGGTAATAAACAATAAAAGGTGTTTTGTTTTCATAATTCTTTATGTTAAAGGGTTCTGTTTTGGTAAGTAATATTGAGTTGAATTGGACTTCCGGTAAAATTGTATTCAACGACGCTAATATTATCATTCGCATCCCGGGAATTGACAACTTCAAAATCTTGAACACCAAATTCATAATGATTGATTTGTTTTTGGTTGAAGAAATAAAACAAATGCCCGCTATTGAATAAAGCTAAATCAAATTGAAGTGCTATTTGAGGCACAACATTTTTAAAAACCCCTGCATTTACGTCATCTAAGGTAATGGTAAGATTTGGATTTGGAAAAAAAGAACTTGAGTATAGATTGGGGTTATTTGAGGCATCAAGGCTTATCCCGAAAGTGTCACCATCAGTCAATGTATATGTATTTTCTGTAGTATTATATGAAACTGCAAAGGTTTCGGAATCGCCGCCTGTTTCATCAATTATTGAAGATAGTTTTCCTGAGGAATTATAAACAAACGTCCTTATGGCGGGACCTCCTAAAAAACCCGAATTATCTACTCGGGTAATTTTACCATTGGTGTAACTATAGTTTTTTGTTCTGATACTGCCTTCCCTGTCGGTTAGTGTGATTCTAGAAATGGTGTTGTCTGTATTGTATTGAATGACAATAGTTTCATCATTGTTCGGATTTGCAAAACCTGTTGCTTCTATTTCTGTAGGGAAATAGCCTTTTGGACCATTGTTAGAATCATCGTCATTGCTGCATGATACTGTGAACAATGTTAAAAATAGTGATGTGATAATTTTGAGTGCTTTCATAAGGATTTGAGTTTTATGTTATTGGAATTTGGTTTCGTAAGTGTAAGTTTTGATAGAAAATATACTGGTTTCATCATTTACGTAGGTTGTTGTTGAACCTAAAAGACCTTGGGTATTTAAAATTTGTTCATTTCTGTAGTTTACTGTAATACCACCGGGCGTAAGCTCTTCAAAAGCACTATTAGTGTTTTGATTTGGAGAAATAAAATTAAAATCGCTGGCAAAACCCAAACCATTGAGCGTTTCATAAATAAGTATTGGTATGTAGATGTCAAAATTCTCAATCCCCTTGGAATTGTTATATTCGAAAGTGTGAACTGCTTCACTTGAAAAAAAGTAACCTTCAAAATTGTTAGCATCATCAAAAAACCAAGTTCTATGTAAAGATGAATAGTTATTTTCTAAGGAATTATAGTTGATTTCAAAAGCGTTTATACTACCCTCAATATGTTCTTCTATTTGAAATAATATATCCTGAGGGGTATATTGAAATTCTATGGTTCTTGAGGAACCTGATGGACTTTCTATACCAACTGCTGCCAATTTTTTGGTATCGTTATAACTGCAAGCAAAACGAAATGTAGAATTATCTGCAAGCGTTTTTACCACGGTATTGATGGTGTTATCATTGTTATAATCTACAGTAAGCGTATAATTTGATAGTGAAGATGCCGGATAAGTGACCTCTACTGTTTTGAGTAAACTGATTCTCACTTTATTTGAGTCATCATCATTGCTGCAAGCATTCAATATGAATAAACTAACTAGGATAGTAATGAGGTGTTTTGGGTTCATAAATCATTGTTTTTTAAAGGTGGTTGTTTTTAGAATTTTATTTTTATGTACAACATTTAACTCATAGCTACCATCATCTAAATTGTCAATATTGAGTCGTATTTTTTGTGAAGGAATTTGATGTAAATAAGCCTCATAGTGAAACTTCCTTTTAGCCATAGCACTTTGTCAATTTTTTAGGATATATCAAAATTATGATGATTCTAATGCCAGAACTTGTAATTATGTAACCAATGAATGGAATGATGTAACATCAATAAAAAAAGCCTCATTTATAGAGGCTTTTTAAAAAGAAGTAAGCTGATTGCTACAATGATTTTTGGTACTCCGAAGGTGCCACTTTGTATAGCTCCTTAAAACATTTTGAGAAATAGAACAGGTCATTAAACCCAACACCATAAGCAATTTCAGAAATGGATAGCTTTTTGTTTTTCATTAAATCGGCGGCCGTCTTTAAGCGTTCGTTGCGCACAAACTCTGTAGCAGAAACGCCAAAAAGCGATTTTAGTTTTCTATGCAACTGCATTCGGCTTATGGCCATTTTACTTGCAAATAGCTCCGTATTGAAATCCGGATTAGCAAATTCCTCTTGAAATACTTCCTGTAAGCGATTTATAAACCTTTCATCTACCGAATTAATCAAAATCCCTGTAGGTTTTAGAATCAGTTCCTGACTATAATGTGCTTGCAGTTTTTTGCGTTCCTGAATTTGTTGTTTTACAGTAGCTTTTAAGACATCATGGCTAAAAGGTTTGGTCAGAAAAGCGTCGGCCGTGCTTTGTAAAGCTTCTAAATGTGTTCCTGCGGAAGTTTTTGCCGTCAATAAAACAATGGGAATAAAGGAGGTGAGTTCATTGTTTTTGAGTTGTTTTGAGAACTCAAAGCCATCCATTTCGGGCATCATGATGTCGGATACTATGCAATCAGGGATTTCTCTTTGTGCCATGACTAAGGCTTCTTTTCCATTTGTGGCAAAAATCACTTTAAATTCTACTTCAAAAATGGAGGCAATAATAGTTCGTATTTCTGGATGATCATCTACAACTAATAAAATAGGTAAGTCCTGAGTGTTTTCTCCAGTTTCAATCGGCAGGTGATCAAACTCCCGGGGTGTAGTAGTAACAACCGCATGCTTCAAATTAGATCGTAGTGGAAGTGTCACTGTAAATGTGAGCTGATTACTGTTTAAGTTCGTATCGATTTTGCCTTCATAAAGCTGAACTAATTCCTTTACTAATGCCAAACCAATACCAGCACCATCATTATTAGTGTTGCTTTGATAAAAACGTTCGAACAGTTTAGATACGTCATTTGGTGTTAAATCGCTACTCTTATTGCTTATAATTAATTGTAAATGAGCCTCTAATATTTTCGATTCAAAATGGATGCTTTCATTGGTATCGCCATATTTTAAAGCATTACTCAATAAATTGCTGACAATTTTTTCTATCACATCCTTATCATAGAATAGAGGTGATGTGGTTTTTTCAATATGGACTACTAAAGGCTTTTGAACCTCTTTAGATTGATATTCAAAAGGAGAAACGAGACTTTCTAAAAAAGAAGATAAATTTCCCTGCTTTAAAATGAGTTGCAAACTGCCACTATCAATTTTGGAAAGTTCCAGCAATTGATCAACTAATTCCAACATACGATTGGAGTTGTTTTCTATCATATCCAATTGCGCTTTTTGTGAAGCATCTACATGTATTCTTAAATTTTGAACAGGGCTTTTAATTAAAGTTAAAGGTGTTCGGAATTCATGGGAAATATTAGCAAAAAAGCGTGATTTTAAATCATTTAATTCTTTGATTTTCTTAGCGGTTTTCAGCTTATTGCTATAGATCCAATAAATAACAGCAAATGCTATCAGAAGGAAAGCAACCAACCCTATGTAGACGAGTTTTTGTGTTTCCTTAACAGCATTTTCTGCCTTTAGAAGGGCAATTTCCTGTTCTTTTTTTTCGGTTTGGTATTTGGCTTCGATTTCCTGAAGACTTTTGGAATTCTCTAATATCGTTAAACTATCGGTTAATTGCTGATACTGTCTGGCAAAACTTAGAGCGGTTTTAAAATCTTTTTTTTGTTCGTAGGACTGAGATAGGAGCTTAAGAATTTGTGGACTATTGTAAGTAATATTCATATTCTCATAAATCTCCCATGCTTTTTGAAGATACGGGATGCTGATATCCGGTTGCTTCTCCAATCTCGAAATTTCGGCAAGATTTACAAGGCCATTGGCTTCCCAAAATTGATCGCCAGCTTCTAGCGCATAATCCAAAGATGCTTCAAAATAGTGCTTTGCTTCCCCATACTCTTTTAGCTTTAGGTAACCTGCCCCTATCCAATTCGTTATTATTGTTAATTCATTTAAGTTACCTGCCGTTTTGTAGTATTGTAATGGGGCTCCTAGCTTGTTAATAGAAGCTCTGTATTGACCGCTGTTCCAAAGTAATTGTCCTAATTTTACCATGATGTGGTTTTCTCCTTCTACATGCCCTAATGATTTAAATACAGAAGAACTTCTATTGAAGTACGTTTCTGCCTTGTCATAATTTTTTAGTCCCATGTAGATATTTCCGATGTTGGACAGGGCAGACGCAAGGGCAGTTTCCTGTTTGTCTTTGGCGTGAAAAATGGAGTCGACCTTTAGGTAATACATAAGCGCTTGCTCCATTTTATTTTCATAGAAAAAATCGTTCCCTAGTTTGTTGTAGATTTTATAAAGGTTTTCCCAATGATTTTCTTTTTTAGCCACCTCGAAGGCTTTAAAAGTTAGTTCTTTAGAAGCTTCAAAATGGCCCAGTTTTGTTTCCACACTGGCTAGCCGAATATAACAATCAACTATCTTTTTATTATCCATTGAGTTTTCTGCCAAACGAAGTGCTTCATGTAGGGTTTGGCTAACACTGTCCATTTTTGATTGATTGTAATAATAGGTAGCTTTATTCCACAGTGCGGCATAAATACCTTTTTCATTATTTTCCGCCTTAAATGTCAAATACATTTTAGTATTGTAGAATTTAGCCGAGTCTGGTTTAGTATATAAATAGCGGTCAAACAATTTTTGAAAGTGATCTATTTTTAAGCTGTCTTGTTTGTTGGTTTGGGAGAAAATAAAGGATGTTGAAAATAAGGACACCCAAATGAATATTTGGACTATATGAGTTTGGATAATTCGATTCTTATATGGATACATTACCAGCATATTAGAAAAATATATCACAGGAAATCTAAAGATAATTGTTCGGGTAAAAGTTTAAAACTTTTTCTGTGATATTTCGTTATTCCGTACGTTCTGATGGCTTCCCGATGCTCTAAAGTAGGATATCCTTTATTCTGTTTCCAATTATACATGGGGTATTCCAGATGAATTGTTTCCATATACGCATCGCGATAGGTTTTGGCCAATACTGACGCCGCAGCGATACTCATAAATTGACTATCTCCTCTTACGATACATTGGTGCGCTATATTTTTATAGGGTTTAAAGCGATTACCATCTACAATAATAAGGGAAGCTTTTAAAGCTAGTAAGTCAATCGCTTTGTGCATGGCTAAAATAGAGGCATTAAGGATGTTAATAGTATCAATCTCCTCCGGATACACATGCGCTACACCAAAAGTGAGAGCCGTGGCTTCAATAATAGGTTTCAAGGCGTTTCTTTTACTTTCGGACAGTTGTTTGGAATCGTTCAGTGTTGTATTTTCAAAACCTTCAGGTAAAATAAGCGCAGCAGCAGTAACGGGACCTGCCAAACAACCACGGCCTGCTTCATCAGTGCCAATTTCCTGAGGCCATCTGTAAAAGGGCTTTAACATCTAAAATACTAATTAGTCCTGCTAAGGTAATAGAAATCAAGATTATTCTACAGAATTCAAGACGGCAACGGAACTAGGAAAACTTTCACATTTCGTTACGAACAAAAAAATTAACTTTGTTCGTTTAAGTAGCGGTAATGAAATGCCCAAACCCAACGTATTGTAGCACACATAAAGGCATTGTTATCGGTGTTGCATGTGTCCAATTAAAAACAGATTAAAAGTAACACATGAAACGAGCCATGCCAAAAGGTATAACACACAGGAGAATGTTTATTGGCGAGTTATATTCCTTTGCTGAGCGCAGTCGAAGCATTACCGATTAAAAAAAACACATATAAACACATGAAATATTTGATAATCATACTGTTTGTTTTTGTAGGTTCAACACTATTTGCGCAAGAAGATTCCATACCCCCGGTGAGCAAAACGGATACGCTACTTAAAAAGAAAATTCCGCAAAAGAAAATACCGCAGAAAAACGATTCTATTCGTGAGATTACAGTAGAAAACTACAAAATAATATCATTTAAAAGGGACACCACCTTTTTAGATAGTTCGCTTACGATACAAAAGGAATACAAGTACAATTATTTGCGAAAAGACGACTTCGAATTAATGCCCTTTGCGAATGTTGGGCAACCCTACAATAAATTAGGGGTCACTTTGACACGTTCGCAAAGCTACCCTACCATAGGTGCCAGAGCCAAGCACCTTAATTATATGGAGATAGAGGATATAGACTATTACAATGTAGCCACTCCACTAACCGAACTTATGTTTAAGACCACTTTTGAACAAGGGCAGCTTTTGGACGCTTGGCTAACCTTTAATACCTCGCCTAGGCTAAATTTTTCCATAGCGTATAAAGGGTTTCGGTCTTTAGGTAAATTTCAGCACAGTCAGTCAGAATCCGGAAATTTCAGGACTACTACCAACTATTTGTCCAAGAATGGAAGATATGCCTTGCGTGGTCATATTGTGGTAAATGATATCGAAAATCAGGAAAATGGAGGCTTGGCGAACAAAGAAGTTCAGTTTGAATCGGGCGACCCGGAATTTAGAGATCGAACGCGCTTGGATGTCGTTTTTAGTAATGCCGATAACCGGGTACTTGGTAAACGGTATTATGCAGAGCACACCTACAGAGTCTTAGGAAAGGATAGAGATTCCCTCAATAAGCAAGCAACAGCGTTCCGTATTGGGCATCGGTTTAATTTTGAGACCAAGTTCTATCAATTTAAACAAAGTGCAGCAAATCCGTTTTTTGGCAGTGCTTTTTTAAATAGTATCAATGACAAGGCAACACTAAAAACCACCTATAACCAATTTCAAGGAGAGTTTGTAAACCCTATTTTAGGGAAGTTAACGGGGCTTATTAGTATTTACAGTTATGATTATTTTTTTGACAGTATTTTGGTTACCGATACAGAACAAATTCAAAATCAACTCCAAGGGGAGGAAATAGCTATTGGAGGAAATTATGAAAAACGCATAGGAGGCTTTCAATTAAAGGGAAATTTGAGCTATACCGTCTCCGGAGAATTAACAGGAAATACGTTTGATGCTACAGCGAGTTACAATTTAAACGCCCATAATAGGGTCAGGTTTGGCATATACTCTTCCTCTAATATGCCCGATTTCAATTTTTTACTCTATCAAAGCGATTATCAAAATTATAATTGGCAAAACAACCGAAGTTTCTATAAAGAAAGAGTAAATGGATTGGAATTTAATTTTGAAAGCATGCGATGGGGAACTCTCAATGCCAACTACACCACTGTAGATAATTACAGTTATTTTAAATCCGAAGCCACTCAGGAACAAGTGGCAAATGGGCAAGAAAATGCCTTTGTAAAACCCTTTCAAAGCAGTGGCATAAATTACCTTAAAGTAAAATACGAAAAGGAATTTAAATGGGGCATGTTCGCATTAAACAATACGGTAATGTATCAAAATGTATCACAAAGCAGCAATGTGCTCAATGTGCCCGAATTGGTAACACGAAATACACTCTATTTTTCTAGCGATGTTTTTAAAAGAGCAATGTATTTGCAAACAGGCATCACTTTTAAGTATTTTTCCGAATACAATATGGATGCCTACAATCCGCTATTAGGCGAATTCTATGTGCAGGAAAACGAAAAGTTAGGTGGTTTTCCTATGCTCGATTTTTTTATCAATGCAAGAGTAAAGCAGACTAGAATATTTCTTAAGGCAGAACATTTTAATTCCTCTTTTACGGGATTTAATTTTTATTCGGCACCCAATTATCCCTACCGAGATTTCGTGATTCGTTTTGGGTTGGTATGGAATTTTTTCTCCTAATAGGTGCTTTAGTAGCGAATTAATATGCCGATACGCGCCTCGGGTTTCATTAAAATTAACTTTTTTTGAAAAAATAAAGGGCGATTTGGTACGATGTTTTAAAATAAATAATTAAATATTTACTGATAAACAGAGTGTTACGCATCCTAAAAATAATGTTGAAAATTATTTTCATTTTGATGTTGTGAAACCAAAAAAACGATATTATATTTGCACCCGCTTTAAGGCAGAGATGTTTAGGGTGAGGGATTATAAAAGTTCATTTGACATATTGTAAAGACAGAAATTAAATCGAGACGATGAGCGGGATATTTTGGTAGTTTTTGAGTAAAGAGAAATTATTTAAGAATTAACGATGAAGAGTTTGATCCTGGCTCAGGATGAACGCTAGCGGCAGGCCTAACACATGCAAGT
>NZ_JAYEEQ010000022.1:0-51220 GCF_034651555.1 Aurantibrevibacter litoralis
ATGATGGTACCAAAGAGACAAAAAGGGTTTTCAACAAATCGGGCAGGTTATGAGTCTCCCCCCGGACCCCCCTCTTTAAACACCATCATAAAACTTATTTTTAAAGATTTATTGTCCTAAGGATGGGGGTAATTATAATAGAGCAATTTAAAGTGAAATGAATAAAAACGAATATTGGAAAAATTTTAGTTTAGGAACAGAATTAGAAACTTCTGGAACATTCATTTACAATGGGTTAAAGCAAATTAATGATTTAACGTATTACGAATATAGTGAAGACGTTTTTGAAGTTTTGTATAATTTATCTGTTGGCATAGAACGTTTGATGAAAATTGTTATTGTTCTGACCGAACATCAAGACTATTCTAATCAAGAAGCGTTAGAAAAAAGTTTAATTACTCATAATTTAGATTGCCTTCGAAACCGAATAGAAATTAATCACAATTTAGAATTAAATGATATTCAAAAGGAGTTTTTAGTATTGTTAACCACTTTTTATATAAAACACAGATACGATAGGTATAATATAAATGAGTCAAACAGTTACACTAAGGATAAAGATAGTTTTATTCAATTTTTGTGTAAAAAATTAAATATCAAAACAAATAACGACAGTCCGTTTAATACGTTTAAAAACACGAAGCAAATCAAATCGTTTCTTGTGAAAATCGTTTCAAAAATTACTATCAAGCTTTATGAAGTAATTGAGATTAAAGCAAGAGGATTAAACATTTATACCTATGATTTAAGACCAAATGGAAAAGCTTATAAGGTTTTTATCTACAAAGATTTCAATTTTGAGCTTCATACTATTTTAAAAAAGGAATTTGTAATAGCTCTGATAAACAATAAAAACTCAAACTTTATTAAATTTATCAAAAGCATTAAGCCAATGCCTTTTGATGTTCAAGATGAAAATGAAATAATTAGTTTGCTTTTAACAGACAACAACTTAGAAGATTATTTTGATGCACTTGAAACGTATTATGAAGAATTAGAAAATAAAAAAGAACGGTTTGATACTTTAAATTTAATCGACAAAATAGGAGTAGAATTTTAAAACTAATTGGAAAAGTATGCCAAAAGATAACAACAAGGATAGTTTACCATTAACCATTGATCATTCACAATCGGTTGAAAATTTCGTTATTTTCAAAACCGAAAGTGGCAAAGTAAATATAGATGTTTTTTATCAAGACAAAACGCTTTGGTTAACGCAAAAAACAATAGCTGAACGCTTTGAAAAAGGACGTTCTACCATAACAGAACACCTTAAAAAAATATTTGAAGATGGCGATCCCGATAGCTATCGGGAGGATGAAAATTCAGTATGTCGGGATTTCCGACACACTGCCGAAGACAGGAAATACAGTTAAGAATATCAATTATTAAGCATTAACAATTATAAACACATGAGTGAAAGAAGTGAACTTATACTATATAAAAATGCAGAAGGGAACATTAAAATTGATGTTCAACTCGATGAGGAAACAGTTTGGCTAACCCAAGACCAAATGGCTAGTTTATTTGGTAAAGCCAAATCAACCATTAATGAGCATATCAAGAATATATATGCTGAAAAAGAACTCGCAGAAGCTACTACTATGAAGAAATTCGGAATTTCCGAATTTCAGCAAAAAGCCCCTAATTACTATAATTTAGACGTGATTATTTCGGTGGGTTATCGGGTAAAATCGCTAGAGGGAACACAATTTCGTGTTTGGGCAACGCAACGTTTACGAGAATATATAGTCAAAGGATTTACGCTCAATGACGACCGTTTTAAGTCGGGCAGCTCCATGAACTATTTCAACGAACTGCAAGAACGCATTCGGGAAATACGTCTCTCGGAGAAATTTTTCTATCAAAAAATCAAAGATATTTATGCTACCAGTATCGACTACAACCCTACAAATGAAAAGACCATTGCCTTTTTCAAAATAGTACAAAACAATAGGAATGCTTTCGTATGACAAAAAAGATGCTAAATCAATAAAAAAAATCAGAAGTTAGTATTGCCAAAAACTTCCTTAATGAAAATGAAATAAAACTTTTGGGCTTGTTGGTTGAACAATATTTGGCATTTGCCGAAACAATGGCACAACAACAAACACCCATGTATATGAAAGATTGGATTGAGCGGTTAGATGTCATTTTAAAGTTAAATGGTAGAGAGTTGCTCACACATGCAGGAAAGATTTCTCATCAAATGGCATTGAAAAAATCGGAAATTGAATATGAAAAATATAAAATTCAGCAAAAAGCGATTGAAAAGGAAGCCAGTTTAAAAGAATTGGAAGAAGATTTAAAGAAGTTGAAGAAAGGAAAATAATGATGAATGGTGAATTCTGCATAGTGCATGATGATTCGACAGATAAATAAAAAAGAACTCCAATGAACAATGCGATACATATATTGAGTTTCCTCAAAAATTCCGTATCTTCAACTCCTTCAAAAATCAAGAAAAGAGGCAGGCCATTTTAGCACATAGTAGAATAACATTTTAAGGCTTATCGTGTTGTCCTACAGTTTGTCAAAAAAAAATACAGAAATGAAAAAAGTAACAAGAAGAAGATTTAATGCCACTTTTACAAAAGGAATAGGTGGCTTAGCCTTAATGAGCAGTTTGCCAATGGCGTGCGGGAATATCGTAGGGTCTCATCAAAAGAAAAAACTAGGCGTTGCATTAGTGGGCTTGGGCAGTTACAGCAGAGGGCAATTGGCTCCAGCCCTAGAGAATGGAGAATACACTTATTTGGCAGGGATAGTTACCGGAACACCCGAAAAGGAAAAGATTTGGGGGGAGAAATATAGCATTCCGAAAAAGAATATGTATAACTACGAGAATTTTGATAGCATTGCAAAAAATGATGAGATTGATATTGTTTATGTGGTGCTTCCCAATAGCATGCATGCCGAGTTTTGTATAAGAGCCGCCAAAGCAGGGAAACATGTGATTTGCGAAAAACCAATGGCAATGAATGTGGCCGAATGCGATGCCATTATTGAAGCGTGTAAAACGGCCGGTGTAAAATTGAGTGTAGGATACCGAATGCAATCCGATCCTCATACTAATGAAATTAAAAGATTAGTAAGCGAAAAACCATTTGGCGAAGTAAAATATGTATCCTCCGATGCAGGATACATTTCTAGAGGAAATCCGGATCAATGGCGTCTTAATTATGCGCTGTCCGGTGGTGGTGCCCTCATGAATATGGGTGTTTATGCGATTCAAAGCAATATTTATGGGGTGGGTCATAATCCTATTTCGGTATCGGCTCAAGAATTTAGTACCCGCCCGGAGTATTTTAAGGATACCGATGAGAGTATTACGGCACAAATGGAATTTCCGAACGGTATTGTGGGGCATCTATTTACTTCGCATAATGCGAATGCAAACCGACTCTTTGTATCTTTTGAAAGGGGATGGGCAGAATTAAACCCTTGTCATAGTTATGGCCCCATAAGCGGGCGTACCGCCGATGGTGCTGAAATTAAATATCCGCATCAAAGTCAACAAAAAGTGCAAATGGATGATTTTGCCCAACATATCATGAAAGGTTCACCCAATGTGGCACCGGGTGAAATGGGCAAACGCGATATGATTATTGTAGAAGCCATTTACCAATCTATTAAAGAAGGTGGTAAAAAAGTTGCCCTAGACCTAGGTGATATGGGAATCGTTAGAGTTTAATGTAACCCTTTATTACGGAAACCAAAGCGTTTTTGGTGAAGCTTAAATAAGCAGAAGGTATAATTAACATTGAGTTTACATAGTGCTATTTTAATAAATATTACGTAATGCAATGGTAATTTTCATTTAATCCTTTAACAAGGCTTTAACTGTAGTTTTGAGAAAATTAATTTTTAAAACTATAGAAAATGAAAAATTACAAAAGCGTGGTATTTAAAATCCTTCTTCTCTCCTTTTTGGGGTTGGGGGTGTACAGTTGTGATCCGGAAGACGGAATAGATGGTAGAGATGGTATAGACGGTGTAGATGGTCGCGATGGCGTGGATGGACAGGATGGTGAAGATGGTGAAGATTTTGTTCCCTCTACTACTATTTTTGAAGACAAATCTAATTTAGAACCTTTAGTAGCCATACGACCTCAGTTTAGCTTTGTAAAGGCATACTCCCTCTTAAGCTCTTCCGATTTGCTCGATAATGGTTTTCGTTTGGTAGGTGCTCAAGATGGTGCCGGTTTTGTAGAAGACCCCAACAGCGATGGATTTATTTACTTATCCAATGCAGAAGATGATTATGCAGTTTCTCGTATTTTTTTAGATAAGGATCTTAATCCTATCAGCGGAGATTGGTTACTAAACTCAGGAGTCGCCGATTTTGCACGCCAATGTTCCGGAACTATGTGGGAGGCTGCCATTCATGGCGGTTCTCAAGATTTGTTTTTATCTGCCTCAGAAAGTTTTAATTACGATGTTAAAGGAATAGATCCGTACATCACAGTGCCAACACCTACGGCAGATTTTGGTTTGGATGCCCTTGGAGAATTTGAATGGGAAAATGCAGTGCCTTTACCGAGAGATGCGTACCCCGGAAGAACCGTCATTTTAGGTGGGGATGATGATTCATCCTTTTCAGAGGGTCAAGTTACGCTATATTATTCCGAAAATGGAGATGCCGATTTAACCAATGGAAAAATTTACGTGCTTCGTTTCAAACAAGTTTCCGACGGATTGGGAGGAGTGCAAGATGTGGCTCCCAATACGATTTACAATGAAGGAGATCTTGATTTTGGTGTTTCTTATGATGTGGAGTTCGTGGAAATAGAAAATGGGGCTTCTCTTACTAAAGACGAAATGGAAGATGCATCTGTTTCCGTTTTTGCCTCTGCATTTATGAGGGTAGAAGATGTAGATTATCAAAAAGGCAATGCGGCAAACAACAGAAATGTGTTTTTTGCTGTAACCGGTCGTGGCCCTGGAAGGGGTACCTATAATGATTGGGGTACCGCTTACAAATTGGAGCTGGATGCCGAATCTCCTTTATCCGGAAAATTGACGCAAATCATTAGTGGTAATACAGACACCAACAATGCCGATGGAAATCTGCCCGAACTTCAAAGCCCGGATAACATCACCGTTACAGAAAACTTCGTTTACCTACAGGAAGATCCCAATTCTTTTGATCGTGGCCATTCGGCTTATATTTATCAGACCGATCTAAACGGTAACAATGCCAATGTGGTACTAGAATTAATTGTGCGTCAGGACTTAGCTCCAGGGGGTACCGGTCTTAGTGGCGAGTACGGTGCTCTAGAAGATATTTCAGATAAAGTAGGTATTCCTGGAACTTTTCTTTTAAATCTTCAGCCTCATTATTGGATAAGCGATGAATTTAAAAACGTGGATGGTCATGATATGGAAACCAATGCTGCAGCTATTGCTCAAGGTGCCAGAGAAGACAATCAAGGTGGCCAAATCGTTATCCTAAAAGGGTTGCCAAGATAATCCGTATCGTATATGTAAAACAAAAGGTCTCCGTTTAGCAACGGAGACTCTTTTTATTTCGTACTCTAAATAATTGCAATGAAAAAAATAAATATACTTATCTTAAGTGTACTGGTGGTCTTGTTATTTTCTTGTAATCAGGAGCAAGAAGTACCCACGGTCACTTGGCAAAATGCCCAGACCATGTATCTAGAAAGCTTAACAGAAACGATCCGGTATTTAGATACGCTAGAAACATTAGAATTCACGGATGATAGGGCAACTGAAATTTTTCGCAAAGCCCGTACGGCGTTTAAAAAGGCGGAACCCTATGCAGCCTACCTAAACCCGGAAGTAGGCCATCGGGCAAACGGTCCGGCATTACCCATTTTTAAGGAAGATTCGGGAAAAGTTATAAAGCCAATAGGGCTTCAAAAAATAGAGGAGAGCTTGTTTGAGGGAAATGAGAGTCAAGCACAATTTGAACAAGAAGTGCTCTTAACCAAAGGGCTATTAAACAACTTAAAGCATCAAATAGAAACCAAGCCCTTAGACGCGCAACGTTTTTTCATAGCTACGCACCAGCAATTGTTGCGCATCATTAGCCATAGTATTTCAGGTTTTGATACTCCGGCTAGTCTTTGGGGTATATCAGAAAGCATCATATCGCTTCAAAATCTTGAAGAAGTGTATACGGCAAGTATTCAGCGATTGATTCTGCACAAAGACCGCCAGTTAAATCAACAATTCTTGGAAAATATTGCAAAGGCAATCGCTTTGATTGAAAAAGATACGGATTTTGAGACTTTTGACAGGTACACTTTTATACGTGACTATTTTAACCCCATTACTCGTGATTGGGTAGAAATACGCCAAAAAAGTGGGCTCTGGACGGAGGTTGATACTAAACCTTTTAATTTTGATGCCCCTACCTTTTTTGAAAATAATTCTTTTAATACGGCATTTTTTACACCTGCAGTGAATAGGAACACAACGGTTGAGCATATTGCGCTGGGAGAAAAATTGTTTGCCGATCCTAATTTGTCGTTTAATGGAAAAATGGCGTGCACCACATGCCATGACCCTCAATTGGCGTATACCGATGGTAGAATTACCAATTTAGATAATAGCGGTAAATTTTTAGAACGTAATACGCCTACTTTAATTAATTCCGTGTTTCAACAAAATTTTTTCTGGGACGGCAGATCGCCCACTTTGCAAGACCAGGTGGCTTCTGTTTTTACGAACGAAAAAGAATTTGCCGTTAATGTACATCAGTTTTCTTCGGCTATTTTAAAAGATTCAACGTATACAGAAATCTTCGAAAACGTATTTGGGCAGCGTCCTGTGCGGAATACCGATCTTATAAAAGCTATTTCGGCCTATGTGTCCTCGCTCAATGGGTTTAATTCTAAATTCGATAAAAATATGAGGGGACAAGAAGCGACATTTACTGAAGATGAAACTTTGGGAATGAATCTCTTCATGGGAAAAGCGTTATGCGCTACCTGTCATTTTATGCCGCTAACCAACGGTACGGTACCTCCATTTTTTACGGAAACCGAGCGCGAAGTTATTGGTGTTCCGGCTAGTGCAGACAATAAAATGGTTGACGATGATTTTGGATTTTATTGGATGTTTAAAGAAGCTCTGCATTGGGGTATGTTTAAGACACCAACTGTACGAAATGTGGCTTTAACTGCACCTTATATGCATAATGGTGTCTATAATACGCTAGACGAGGTTATGGATTTTTATAACAAAGGCGGTGGAGCCGGTTTGGGCTTTGACTTGGAACACCAAACCCTTCCCTTTGATGCGTTAAATTTGTCGGATAAAGAGCAGCAGGCGATAATTGCTTTTATGAAAACGCTTACTGACGTTGATGTAGAAAAAATGTATTAACACGAGTTCGATGGTGTATAACATATAGCCCGTGGTTTGAATCATTGGCTATATTTTCAGCGGACTGATTTAACTCAAGGTGTTCTATTTTTAGTGTTAGAACTTTTCGAAAACACCAAGTCCAAAAAGCGCAAAATCATATTTAACGGGATCAAAGGGGTCTAATTCTCGTAATTTCTGATCTAGCTCGGCTACGGCCAAAGCATCATTTTGTTTTCTGTGCAACAAACCCAATTTTCTCGCAACATTGCCGGAATGCACATCGAGCGGACAGGATAATAGGGCAGGAGATATACGCTTCCATAGACCGAAATCTACTCCGGTGTTATTGGGGCGTACCATCCACCGTAAAAACATATTAATGCGTTTGGCAGCAGATCCCTTTTGGGGATCCGAAACGTGTTTGCTGGTTCGTTTGGGGTGGGGAATATCAAAAAAACGGGATTTGAATTCCGAGATGGCGGGTTGTAGGTCGATCGATCCTTCGGAAGGAATAAAGGCAGCCTCGAGGCCACCGTACTGCATATAAATATGTTTTAGTGCCTTTATAAAATACGACAAATCTTCCGAATTAAAGGTTCTATGCACAAAGCCATCAAATGCCTCTAGATCCTTCTCCGAATGTTGTATTACAAAGGCAAAAGGGCTATACTCTAAGAGTTCCATCATTCGGGATGCATTGGCAATGATACTTTTGCGATTGCCCCACGAAATGGTGGCCGTTAAAAAAGCACTTATTTCAATATCTTCCTTTTTAGAAAACAGATGTGGTATTTGCAAAGGATCGCTGTTCAAAAAGCTAGCTTGGTTGTACTGCATCACTTTGGCATCCAAGAAGTCTTTTAATTCGTGCAGATTCATATAAGGAGGAGCATTTTTATCAACCAATAGAGCCACGACGCGCAAGAGAATCATCCATTTTATTAGCAATAAAAGGTCTCATTAAACGTGTTGTTAATTTTCAGTTTTAAACGCCTTGGATACGGTTTCGGCCTTTTAAGATAGTGTATAATCATAAAAACCCTCTCCCGATTTCACTCCCAATTTACCGGCGGTTACCATATTTACAAGCAGTGGACAAGGGGCATATTTTGGATTTTTAAAACCGTCGTGCAGCACATGAAGTATGGACAAACAAACATCCAAACCAATAAAATCGGCCAATTGCAGTGGCCCCATAGGATGTGCCATACCCAATTTCATAACCGTATCAATTTCCTCAACTCCTGCCACACCATGATATACTGTTTCTATAGCCTCATTGATCATTGGCATCAGAATACGGTTAGCGACAAAACCGGGATAATCCTTCACTTCTATGGGCGATTTGTCCAAACTTTTGGCTATGGCCATAATTTTTTTAACGGTTTCGTCGGAGGTGTTATATCCGCGTATTAGCTCTACCAAAGGCATTAAAGGAACCGGATTCATAAAATGCATACCTATAATCTCCGGTTGTCGCTTGGTTGCAGCTGCAATTTTAGTAATTGAAATGGAAGACGTATTACTCGCTAATATGGCATTTTCTTTACAAAGGGCATCCAACTGTGCAAAGATGTTTACCTTCACATCTACATTTTCGCTCGCTGCTTCTACCACTAACGCTACATCTTTTACGGCGGCTGCCATGTTGGTATAAGGAATAATTCGGTTTAATGTGGCTTTTTTAACCTCGGGGGTTAGCGTTTCCTTCGCAATCATTCGATCTAAATTTTTGCGAATCGTATCTACACCTTTAGTAAGGGCGGTAGTTGAAATATCAAACAAATGTACAGTGTATCCGTGTTGCGCAAATACATGGGCAATTCCGTTTCCCATGGTTCCCGCGCCAATAACAGCGATGTGTTTCATGTGACTCATGCTAAAACGAATTTATTATTTCCAAGGCCACTCTTAGCGCTTTGGTTCCCTGTTTTAAAGTTACCACGGGAGTTTTGTCGTTTATTATGGCATCTGCAAAGGTTTCCAATTCCTCTAAAATAGCATTGTTACTTTCTATATCTGGATTTTCAAAATAGATCTGTTTTTTTACACCTTCCGCATTTTGGAGTACCATATCGAAAGCTCCGGGCACTTCGGGCGCATCTTTCATCCGCACAACTTCTACTTTTTTCTCTAAAAAATCGACTGAAATATAGGCGTCTTTCTGAAAAAATCTCGATTTGCGCATATTTTTAAGGGATATTCTGCTGGCAGTAAGATTGGCGACACAACCATTTTCAAATTCAATTCGGGCATTGGCGATATCCGGAGAATTGCTTATTACAGAAACGCCACTGGCATTAATCTGTTTTACCTCGGAATGCACCACACTGAGAATGGCATCGATATCGTGAATCATAAGATCCAGAACCACAGGAACGTCTGTTCCGCGAGGATTAAATTCTGCCAATCGATGCGTTTCTATAAACATCGGATTTTTAATTTGATCCTTTACCGCTTTAAAGGCAGGGTTAAATCGTTCTACATGACCTACTTGCCCTTTTACTCCATAGTTAGACTCCAAGCGTAATAATGCTTCCGCTTCCGCCAAAGTATGCGCTATTGGTTTTTCTAAAAACACATGTTTTCCTTTTTCCATGGCTCTTTTGGCACACTCAAAATGCGACAGGGTAGGGGTTACAATGTCGATAACATCTACGGCAGCTATAAGGGTATCTATACTATCAAAATAGGGGTAACCCAATTCGGAAGCTAATTTTTTTCCGTGATTTAGATCAGAATCATAAAATCCGACCAGTTCATATTTTTCAGATTCGTTCAATAAACGAAGATGTATTTTTCCAAGATGTCCAGCTCCAAGGACGCCAACTTTAAGCATAGGTTTAAATTTTATCAAAAATAAGCATATTGAAATTAGAAATTAGTTTTTAGAAGTTACAATATAATGAGAATTGTTTTGTGGCTTCGCATAAAGCAATGTGCGGTATGCTTTTAAGAATTCCGTGGGAGGTATTAATCGTATAGGGTATTTTGTAATGGCATTTTAGGTTGAAATTAGCTAACTTCGTCAACCAAAACCAAACCCTTGAAAGACACCTTAAAACATAGAGGCATGCGAAATAAATTGGCAGATACCCTAATTTTAAAGGGTATTACCGATAAAAATGTGATTGCTGCGATTCGCCACGTTCCCCGTCATCTCTTTTTAGATAGTAGTTTTGAAGATCATGCCTATCAAGACAAAGCATTTCCTATTGGTGCCGAACAAACCATTTCACAGCCCTACACAGTGGCCTACCAAACAGCTTTGTTGGCGGTTACGCCGAATGCCAAAATTTTAGAAATAGGCACGGGTAGTGGGTACCAGACTGCGATTTTACTGTATTTAAAAGCCAAAGTGTTTACAATAGAAAGACAGTTAGAGTTATATAAAAAAACCAATCTTTTCTTTGATAAAATGGGCTACCGACCTAAAAAATTTGTTTTTGGCGATGGCTACAAAGGGCTACCGGATGAGGCTCCGTTTGATGCTATCTTGGTTACCGCAGGAGCCCCTTATGTGCCCAAACCCCTTTTGGCGCAATTAAAGGTAGGAGGGCACTTAGTAATTCCGGTGGGCACAGACGAGCAAATCATGACGGTGTATATTCGAAAATCTGAAAAAGAATTTGAACGCCAAGAAAAGGGCATTTTTCGTTTTGTGCCACTTTTGGAGGATAAAAATTAAAGATTGCGTTAGATTTTGGTTAAGAAGAAAAGCTTTTTTTAATACGATCCAAATTCTTTTTGTTGTCCCTATCTTTTAGCGTTTCGCGTTTATCGTACAATTTCTTGCCTTTAGCCAGTGCAATGTTCAGCTTGGCTAATCCTCGGTCATTAATAAAGAGGGTGAGTGGTACTATGGTAAGTCCAGAATTTTTTACCTCTTTTCTCAATTTTTTAAGTTCTCCTCTGTTGAGCAGTAATTTTCGTTCGGCCTTAGGAAGGTGGTTGTAATGAGAGCCGTGTGAATATTCGTCGATCTGCATATTCACCACAAACAACTCACCAGCATCGTTAAATTCGCAAAAACTTTCGGCAATGGAAGCCCTTCCATCCCTAAGAGATTTTATTTCGGTTCCCGATAACACAATGCCGGCAATATGGGTGTCCAAAATTTCATAATCAAATCGGGCTCGTTTATTTTTTATGTGGATCTTTTTCTGTATCATAAGGGCTGTAAAAATAGAAACAAAATTTTGATCTGTGCGTTCAAAAAAAAGAATTAAGATCAAATGTTAAAAGAAACCAAAGACGAGTATATTCTTTACGTAGACTGTTTTTAATTTGCAAAAAATTAATTTTGGTATCCGATGTTGCAATGAAGAGGTAGGGTAGGGTACTTTAGAGGTCGTACCCAAAATAGAAGGAAAGAAAATTGTTTTGGCTGCCTATCAGAACCTTATCTTTGACCCTATGTTGGTGAAAATAGTGTACCTTAATATATGTATTGATTTTGGAATACGCATCACGTTGCGATAGGTACAGGTAGATGCGGTATAAAAAATGAGTTGCTAATAACATTTACACAAGTAATAATTAATGATTTGCAAATGTCTGTATGTATGAAAAATTATAAGATCACCCTTATCCTTACGATCTTAATTTTAACTTCTTGCCGGGAAAAGAACAAAGACGCTTTTACCGCACAACAAATTATAGATAAGGCAATTGAAGTGAGCGGGGGTTCTAGGTATAAAACAAAATCTATCGCTTTTGACTTTAGAGATCGATCATACTTTTCGCAACCATCGGGCAAGGGTAAAGTATTGCAACGCCTTTTAAAAAACGACACCATCACCCTATTGGATGTAAAATCTCCAGATGGCTTTCAACGTTTTATAAACGATAGTTTGGTAGTGGTGCCCGATTCTATGGCCAATAAGTATAGTAATTCAATAAATTCTGTACACTATTTTGCATACTTGCCCTATGGCCTAAATGATCCGGCGGTACAAAAGGAACTTTTAGGTGAAATCACGATCAATAATCAACCGTATTATAAAGTTAAAATTAGTTTTACCGAAGAAGGCGGAGGAGATGATTTTGAAGATGTGTTTCTGTATTGGTTTCATAAAGAAACTTTTAAACCAGACTTCTTGGCCTATGAATTTAAGGTCAACGGAGGAGGCATTCGCTTTAGGGAAGCGTATAATGAGCGGTATATTGATAGTATCAGATTTGTAGATTACATCAATTATAAACCAACAGACGAAACGCCCTTTATCCATGTAGATAGTCTTTATATAAAGAAGACACTAGAGGAATTATCTAAGATTGAACTAAAAGATATTGTTGTTCAGAATCCTTAAATTTTGTTTCTGCCTTGATCTCTTCGAATCATTATAATAAAAAATTTCTTTAAACTTACTATCCCCGAGGCAAGCCATAGGGGTATACTTCTACTGCGCTCAGTGCGGGTTTCGCCAGTTTCATTTTACCTTTGGGTCAAAACCGAAATTTTGTATTTTATCTCACCCGGAACAGCAAAAAGGCAGTTCCGATCGCTCCAAAGAAGCGATAAATAGGAAACCCCGACCCAAGAGTCGGGGAATCTTTAGATTGAATTTTCGTACGGAAGTGGGGTATTTTGGTTAGGGATACGGTGACGACCTTAAAAAGGATCGGGTATTATTCGTGGTGAAGCTGTAATTATGTTAATATTAACTTTTTATTAACATATAGTGTTGTCAGTTTTGCAATTTACTTCGTCTTAATTCACATAACATATTTAGCCCAATTTTGATGAAAAAAATTTTAGTATTAGTTCCATTGGCAGGCTTACTACTGGCCTTTACATCGAATATCGATTACGGGAACCCCAACACTTCGTACTACCAAGATAGCCCGTGGAAAGCACCTGCATCTGCCAAGGCCATTAAAAATCCAGTAGCAGCTAATAAAGTTGCCTCTTCTGCAAAAAAAGGAAAAGCAACTTTTACTACCTATTGTGTGGTGTGTCATGGAGCTAAAGGCATTGGTGACGGAGCAGGAGGAAAAGCACTAGATCCTAAACCTGCTAACCTTACTTCGGATAAAGTTCAAGGTCAGACCGACGGTGAAATTTTTTGGAAAATAACCAATGGTAGAGGTGCAATGGTAAAATGGGAGGCCATGTTATCGGAAACACAACGTTGGGAATTAGTTAATTACGTTAGAACCTTAAAAAAATAAACAGTAACCACTAAAATAATATCACATGAAAAAAGTAATTTTTGTTATCGGAACATTTGTCATTGCTGCAACTACGCTAGTAACGTTGCAATCTTTTAATACCCCTAAAGAACTAGGATACGTTGCTGTTGCAGACGAAACTTTGGATTTAGATCCTAGATGGGAGAATTATCAATCGTGGTATCATGTTACTAAGGACAACCCCAACACGGGAGACCCAACCGGTTTTTTGGGGGGGAAGCATAGTGGCACTAAGGCGTACAGAGAAATTTATATTAATGAAATTGGTGAGGCAGGTCATAAGGCACCGGGCGATACCAATAAATACGCCCCTGGTACGGTAATTGTAAAAGAAGCCTTTAAAAATGAGAAAAGTTGGCAGGAAAAAAAGAAGCCTGTTTTAACAGTGATGGTAAAATTGAACCCGGGAGAGTCTCCTGAAACCAATGACTGGGGCTATGTAATGGGCGAAAAGGGATCTGTAAGTACAGGAACTTCAAAATGGGCAAAGTTTTGTAATGGTTGTCATGTTTTTGCTGCCGGAAAAGACAATGCCTTTGTAAACTCTGCTTTCTTGCAAGCTGAAAACTAAACATAGTTTTTTTCATATTAAGTGTTCAAGGGTTTTGGTTTGTACCAAAGCCCTTTTTTTATTTTATGCTTATCGATATCTATGAGAACTCGTTTTTTGTCGTTTTTAACTTTATTCACTTTGTTGTTTACTTCGTGCCAACAAAAAACGCCTGAACATTTTTTCCAAGTCTTAGAGACAAACCAATCTTTAGCAGAAGTTAAAAAGCACTTTACCCCCAATGTTTTGTTTTACAAGGATACTTTAGGGAATAGCGCGTTACATCTTGCCGCCAGGCAGAATAATATACCTGTAATCAATTGGCTTCTAGAAATGAAGCAATCTGCATTTGCAGAAAACAAGGTAGGCCAAACAGCCTATAGTATTGCTTTAGGGCGCGGTTACGAAAAGACAGCAGCACTCATGGAACATTATTTTATAGAAGAATGGGCTCAAACCAAAGATCCATATTCTGAAGAATACCTACTTTTCGCTATTGAAAAGGACTTGGTGCAGTTGGTAGCCAAATTTTTGGAAAATGGAACCGATCTCAACTACGAACTTAGCAGTACCGGTGTGCCCATCCTTATTATGGCCATGTTTAGCGACAGCCTTAAAGTCGTTCGTTTTTTATTGACGCAAGGTGCAGAGCCAAACATTATTTTTGATACCAGACCGGCATTGCACGTGGCAGCCATGTTTGGTCAGTATGAAATTTGTAAACTCCTTTTAAAGCATGGTGCAGATCCTAATGCGGTTGACGGTACTAAGACCACCGCATTAATGATGGCTATGGAAGAAAATCATACCGATATTGTACAAATCCTGCTACAACATGGCGCAGACGAAAATGCGGCAGATATGAATGGATTGACTGCCTTACAACGTCTTGATAAAAACAAAACCCAATAAGCTTTTTAATTTCTATAGGTTATCTTGCAACTAACCGGGGATACCGATTGCAGCTAGTCCATTTTTAGGCGAATGTCTGTCATTCTGCCATCAATAGTACGAATAATAAAGAGACTACTATTGTCATAATCATCCAAAGGTTCGTATTTTTCTTCTCCTAGCATTTTATTCACCAATTCGGGAATGCTATTGCTATGTCCTACAACCAATACATTTTTTCCCAAATTAGCTTCTTTAAATTGCGCAACATCAAAATTTTCGGGACTATAATACTGTAGCACAAGATCTTGTTTAACGGCGGTTGGGGCAGCCGTCATTTCGGTTCTTTCAAAATCTGTAGAATAAATGGCATCTAAAGGGATATAATGAAATACTTCGGCCCAACGGATGGCCCTACCCAAACCATCTTGATTTAACTCAGGATCTAAATTCTCCGGATTGCTCCTGTCTTTCTCAGCATGGCGAATAAAATAAAAAGTAGAAATAGCCTGTTCGTTCCTTTCTGGAAGGGCTTGGACATCATCTTTACAAGATAAAGCCCCGAAAAAAATAATAAGAATAAGCACTAAAGTATTGATTTTCATAGGTATCTTTTTTTGATAATTGTCGCAGCGCACAATGATGTAACTAAAAATAGGAAAAATTAGTATGTAGAACTAGTAGATTTTTGTTCATTTGCATATGAAAAAATGGATTTCCTTTCTATTCTTTTTGGTTGTTTACTGTCTTTTAAATGCGCAGGAAACGACCTTACCTGTTGATATTAGGCAACACAATATCACGGAATTCAATGCCAGTTTGTTAAATCCTGTCTTTTCTTTAGATCGCAATACTCCCAATTCATTGGCTTTATGGACGCGATGGCAATGGCAAACTATAGATGGAGATCCAACCACTACTTTTCTAAACTATACTCACGGACTAACAGCAAATTCAGCAATTAGCGGTGGTTTTTTTCAACATAATACAGGTACTTTTTTACACACAGGCGGTATTTTGAACTATGCCTATCGTTTTAACTTAGGTGGAACTACCCAATTGGCAATTGGTCTCAATGTGTTTGGGTATACACAAGAATTTTCGGACGATCGGCTACTGCCCAATCCCATTCTTCCCTTACCTGAATTGCAAGTGAACAATAGTTTTATCATGCAATTTGCTCCAGGTATTCGGTTGTCGAGTAATGGATTTGGTATCGGCTTAGCCTCGGAAAACTTGTTCGACTATAATTTTTCGGAGAGCGAAAGTGTCACTCGTTCTTCTGAAAAAATTTATATCGGGATGATGAGCTACGATATTCCCCTAACTATTGGAAAAACATTGGGACAAACTGTATTACAGCCCAATGTGTACGTAAAAACTATTCCCAATGAAGAAACCCAATACGGCTTAAACGCGCTACTATCTACTTCTAAATTTTGGGCGCAATCAGGTTACAATAGTTTTTATGGTATTTCAGCCGGAGCAGGAGGGCGCTTTTTTAAGAAACTTTCCGTGGGTGCTTTGGTAGAGTTTGGAACGAGCACTACAGTTAAGGAAAAAGATTCGAGTTTTGAATTTATTTTGGCATACCATTTAAAAGCAGCCCCTGAAGCGGCAATGATAGTAGACGATATATCGGAACTGGAGCAAGAGTTGCAAAAGACCGAAGCCGATAGCTTGGCCTTATTGACCAAAGAAGAACGTATAAAAGACAAATTAGCGGCTAAAGAGGCACGTTTGGCGGAAAGAGAGGCTAAGAAACAAGCCGTTCTTGAGGCACAACAAAAGAAGGAACAGCAAAGAGATTCTTTACGCAGAAGTCAACAGGAAGAACTAGTATTGGCAGCCGCAGAAAAAGAGAAACAACAACGTCGCCTAGATTCCATCAATGTGATAAATGAACAAAACGCCATAGTGAAAGCAAAGGAAAGGGAAGAAAAACGGTTAGATTCTCTTCAACAAGTACAATTCGCAGAAGCCGCATTAAAGAAGGCTGAAGCGGAAAAGGTAACTGCTACCGAACAAAAAGAACAACCAAAAACGGCGGGGCGTTATGAAGAGGTTACCAACGGGGATGGCTTGGCTCCCGGTTATTATTTAGTGGCTAATGTGTTTGGCACTAAAAAATATTTTGAAAATTTTATGAGCACGTTACAATCCAAAGGACTACAGCCCAAGTCATTTTATCGTAGTGTCAATAAATACAATTATGTGTACTTGGAACGCTATGAAACGTTGAAAGAGGCAGAAGTAGCAAGGGACAGTCAATTTGAGGGGCGCTATCCGGATAAAACATGGATTTTCAGGGTTATAGAATGAAAATAAGAAGCGGTTTTTTAAAATGAGCACATCACTTTTGCAGTTCTTTTGCAATAAGCACGTCGAGATACGCTATGGTGTTGAGCAGGTATTTTCTGTCGTCCGTAATGGTAGCCATGGCCACGGCACCCTGAAGCATAGTGTATAATTGTTTGGCAAACTGCAAGGGCGTTACCGGTAATTTTAGTTCATTATTGTGTAGGCCTGTTTCTAACACTAAGGCTATTTTACCCTCAATGGTTTTGGCCGTTTCCTTGGCTGCTGCCGCCAAAAGTGGATTATTGTGCTTGGCATCGACACCCACATTTAATACCGGACAACCCCCCATTTCATAGTTAAATTCATTATAATGTCGGTAAAAATGGGTGAGAGAAAACAACTTATCCAAAGACGATCCGGCAACGGAAAGTTTTTCATCAATTTTAGCCAATAACAATTTGCTGTTGTATTCAAAAGCAGCCATGGCCAACGCTTCCTTGTTTTCAAAATTACCATATAAGGCACCTTTGGTAAGTCCGGTCGCTTCTGTAAGATCACTCATACTCGTACCCACATAACCCAGTTTGTTAAAAATGGGCGCAACCGTTTCTATAATATAGGAAGTGGTTCTTTGGGCTTTACTCGTCATTAAACCTGTAGTTTTTTCAAAGATAAAAAAATATATACTGCATGGTATATCTAATAGCATAAAAAAGCACCCAAAATTGAGTGCTTTTTTGTTTTCTATTTTTTTTTGCGCTGCTTACTTTACGAGTTCATCCTGATTTCGAAACACAAGTGTATCATTAAAGGCGTCTAGGAGAATAATACTATCTGATTGTATTTTGCTACTCAAAAGTTCTTTTGATAAACTGTTGAGCACTTCTCTTTGAATCACCCTTTTTATAGGACGTGCTCCATACTGAGGATCGTAGCCCCGCTCGGCCAAATACGCAATGGCCTCTTCGGTGGCATCCATGGTTATGTGTTGCTGTTGCAATACTTTTTTAAGGTGATCTAATTGTAACCTTACAATCTGTACCAAATCCTTTTTAGAGAGCGGTGTAAACATAATAATATCGTCTATTCGGTTCAGAAATTCTGGCCGTATGTTTTTTCGCAATAATCCAAGTACTTCTACTCTAGCCGCTTCTGTGGCACTGTAAATATCCGCATTGTTTTCAAATTTTTCTTGAATAATGTGGCTTCCCATATTGCTGGTCATAATAATGATCGTGTTCTTAAAATCCGCCACCCTGCCTTTGTTATCTGTGAGCCTTCCTTCATCTAGCACTTGCAATAGGATGTTAAAAGTGTCTGGATGTGCCTTTTCAATTTCATCTAATAACACTACAGAATACGGTCTGCGACGCACGGCCTCTGTTAGTTGTCCGCCCTCGTCGTAGCCTACATATCCCGGAGGTGCACCTACGAGGCGACTCACAGAATGCCGCTCCTGATATTCGCTCATATCTATACGTGTCATGGCGTTTTCATCATCAAAAAGATAGGATGCTAATGTTTTAGCAAGTTCTGTTTTCCCTACCCCTGTAGTCCCCAAAAATAGGAAAGAACCAATAGGTCGTTTCGCATCTTGTAAGCCCGCCCTACTTCTTCGAATGGCATCGGCGACCGCTTGAATGGCTTCATTCTGGCCTACGACCCGTTTATGCAATACATCTTCTAACTTTAGCAATTTTTCCCGTTCACTTTGAAGCATTTTTGTAACCGGAATTCCGGTCCACTTCGCAACCACTTCCGCAATATCGTCACGGGTTACTTCTTCTTTAATGAGCGTTCCTGCCGCTTGTTGGGTTGCCAGTTCTTGTTGAAGCACTTCCAGTTTTTCCTGAGCTTCCTTTATTTTTCCATAGCGAAGCTCTGCTACTTTGCCGTAATCGCCATTGCGTTCGGCACGCTCGGCCTCCACTTTGTAGTTTTCAATATCTTGTTTGGTCTTTTGAATATCGTCTACTACAATTTTTTCACTTTCCCACTTGGCAAATATATCGTGCCTATTTTCTTTTAAATTGGCAAGTTCTACATGCAACACTTTTAATTTAGAAGGATCATTTTCTCGCTTAATAGCCTCAATTTCAATCTCTAATTGCATTATTTTTCGGTCAATTACGTCCAATTCTTCTGGTTTAGAATTGATTTCCATACGTAATTTAGAGGCCGCTTCATCCATTAAGTCTATGGCCTTGTCCGGCAAAAATCGATTGGTTATATACCGTTGCGACAATTCTACCGCCGCAATTACAGCCTCATCCTTAATGCGTACTTTGTGGTGGGTTTCATATTTTTCCTTAATTCCCCTTAAGATGGAAATGGCACTTTCGGTATCGGGCTCATCTACAAGCACCTTCTGAAACCTGCGTTCCAAAGCCTTGTCTTTTTCAAAATATTTTTGGTATTCATCTAAGGTGGTTGCCCCAATAGCTCTGAGTTCTCCTCGGGCTAAGGCAGGTTTTAAAATGTTGGCGGCATCCATAGCACCCTGTCCGCCACCAGCCCCAACTAAGGTGTGAATTTCATCAATAAAAAGTACTACGTTTCCGTCTGAAGCGATCACTTCCTTAATTACCGCTTTAAGTCGTTCTTCAAACTCTCCTTTATATTTTGCTCCGGCAATTAAGGCACCCATATCTAAAGAATAAATTACTTTATCTTTTAAGTTTTCGGGGATATCGCCCTGAATAATACGATGCGCTAAGCCCTCCGCAATGGCCGTTTTACCTACACCGGGTTCGCCAACCAACATAGGGTTGTTTTTGGTTCTTCGGGATAAGATTTGCAATACACGACGAATTTCTTCATCGCGACCAATGACCGGATCCAGTTTTCCTTTATCGGCCAATTCGTTTAAATTTTTCGCATATTTGTTTAGGGAATTGTACGTCTCTTCGGCACTTTGTGAGGTTACTTTATCCCCTTTACGAAGGGCAGAAATGGCAGCGTTAAGGTCTTTTTCTGTAACACCTTGATCCTTGAGTATTTGCGATATTTTACTTTTAGAATTAAATATAGCCAGTATTAAATGCTCAATGGACACGTATTCATCTCCCATTTTCTTCGCGAGATTTGTTGCCTCCGATAGGCTTTTACCGGCTTCTTTGGACAGCATAATATCGCCTCCACTTACTTTGGGAAAGTGATTTAACTCCTTTTCTAAAATTTGATGAAGCATGGAGCTATTAACATTTAATTTTTTAAGTAAAAAAGGAAGTACATTTTCATCTACTACCGAAATGGCCTTAAATAAATGCTCGTTTTCTATTTGTTGATGCCCGTAGCCCTGCGCTAAATGTTGCGCCTGCTGAATGGCTTCCTGAGCTTTTATGGTAAGATTATTAAAGTTCATAATTTCTATATATTTTTAGTTATTATACTTATTTTTACACGAAAAAGGTCAACAATCTTACCAAAGTAAAATATAGACATTATGTCGTTGAATCGGCAAAAATAACTGACTTTTTGTCGGATAGTAAGGTGTTATTATTTGTTCGACTTATTAGTGAAAACAGGATTTACATGGGATTATTTCAGAATTTGTTTGGCAGAGAAGATAAGGAAACACGCAAGGATGAAAAAACGATTCCTTGGATAAAGCTTACTTCATTGGACCAATTCAGTGCGTTAAGGGAAAACTCTAATAATAGGACACAACTTATTTTTAAGCATTCCACCACCTGCGGAATTAGTAGAATGGTATTGAAAATGTTTACTGATGGCTATGCCTTGTCCGAATCGCAAGCCGATTTGTATTTTTTGGACCTGCATCAATATCGAAATATATCTAGTGCGGTAGCTCAAGAACTTGGTGTGCAACACCAGTCTCCGCAACTGATTGTGCTTAAAAACGGTACTGTAGTAACACATGCTTCTCACGGAAGTATACCAGATGTAGCTCTAGAAAAATATGTGTAGCCTAGCCCTTAGTGCAAATTAGTCATTCGTTTTTGTGGCCAAATAAGGGACGGTATCGTATGGATTGTGCCTAAATGATTTTTTTAAAGAATCTTACGAATACGGCTACATTGTCTAAGACATTAAACCAAGCGATTTTAATGCCTTTGGGTCGGGAATTTGTGACGTACCAAAATATGCTTTAATTTGGCTTTCATGTCCTCGCCCGCATCATACACCATTTGTTCGTTGCTGGGAAAAGGAACCGATGTGAGGTTTAGCATGGCGATCATATCCGTATCGAGTGCCCTTTTATCCCCCTGATAATTTGCGTAATGATGTTCAAATATGAATTCACTACTCAGCGGATAAGTATTTAGCTGCTGCTGGGTTTTTAAATCAATAAAACGTACATTTCCGGCGACCTGTGCCGTTTTAAATTGTGTAAATTGATAAAATGTACTCCGCACTGTCTTTAGTTTCTCTACTTTAATTTTGTTGCCAAGGCTGTCTTTAACCACATTGCCATTTCGATCTAATAAAAACTCATACCCATCTGCAATTTGTCGTTCTTTAATGACCTGTTTTTCTTTTACTTGTTCCGGAGATATGGCAATAGTACGAAAAGCCAGTTGCATCTCAAAGTCGTATGTTTGCCCTTTTATAGGATTGGCATGGTATTGCGTCCATAAATCATTTAACCCGTAGGTGTTAAAATTGAGTAATTCGTCTTGTAACCTGCCGGGGATGATCTGTTCGGTATCGTTATAAATTTGAACTTTTACATAATCCAAGCCTTTCGCATAAGCGGTTTCCATTTTAATAGCGGTATCGGCATATCCTGGATGTATCTCGTTGAGATAAGCAAAGTCGTCATACGCTTTTCTAAAATCGCTTTTAGTAGTTCCCTTATCCAGCAGAGCGGAAGCGTTGCCATAAAGATATTCAGAGAGTTTATTTTTAGATTTTATAATTTTTTCATCATAATTTTTAAATTCGAAGGCAGCATTCCTATTCTGATCCTGTATGCGAAGCGGTAATAAGGGTGTTATACGCTTTTGAATCTCATTAAGCGACACGTATGTGGTATAGATACGCTCATAGTTGGCCGGATTACCATCTTTTTTCAAAAATGCAATTTCTTGTAGTTCTCGATCTGCGTTTTTATAAAAGGCCTCTTCTAACATTAAAATATAGCGTTGATGGCTTTTTTTGTCTTTGTTGCCGGCCAAATTCTGTAGGGCACTAGTAATAGCACTTCCATAATTGCCCGTATTTAGGGCTTCTTGTGTTTTTTTGACACCACTACAAGAAATTACCAAACCAAATGAAACGAAATACACAAACAGCTTTTTCATGAAGGCTACCTTATTTTAACATGTTTTACTTTGAAAGAACGCAAACACCCTCATTTTCGTATACCTATCCTTAAATTCTAATCGAAGTTAAGGACAGGTATTTGGTACTAAAACCTTGCCTTTGCTGTATTGTTATAGAACTTCTTTGTTCATAAAAGACGCACCATAACGATCTTGAGTTTAAAGGGTTACTTTTTCTTCAATGGTAAGGCGGGCAAAAGTTTGGTGCTGACCTCCCCAAAACCAATGCGATATCCGTTTTTAATACAATATCCCGTAATGGTAACGGTGTCGTTGTCGTCTATAAAGGTGCGTTCGGTACCATCATTGAGGGTCAACGGTTTTTCGCCACGCCAGGTAAGCTCCATCATGGAGCCGAAAGATTCCGGAGTAGTTCCGGAAATAGTGCCGCTACCCATTAAGTCCCCACTATTTACTTTGCATCCGTTAATGGTATGATGCGCCAGTTGCTGTGCCATGGTCCAATACAAATATTTAAAATTGGATTTTGTTACTTTAGTGGGTTGCCCATTTTCGGGAGTTATAAAAACTTTCAAGTGAATGTCAAAACTTCGCTTTCCCGATTGTTGTAAATAGGGTAGTGGTTTAGGCTCCTGTGTTGGACTTTCTACCCTAAAGGGTTCTAGGGCATCTAAGGTTATAATCCATGGAGAAATAGAGGAGGCAAAGTTTTTCGATAAAAACGGCCCAAGAGGCACATATTCCCATTTTTGAATATCTCGAGCGCTCCAATCGTTAAAAAGTACCATTCCAAAAATATAATCTTCCGCCTCCTCAATGCTTACGGGTTCTCCTAAAATATTGGCATCGGTGGTTATAAATGCGGTTTCTAGTTCAAAATCTACTAGTCGCGATGGCCCAAAAATGGGCTGTTCGGCGCCAGCTGGTAGCGTTTGCCCCATTGGACGTCTTATGGGCGTGCCACTGGGAACTATAGAAGAACTTCTTCCGTGATATCCTACCGGAATATGCAACCAGTTGGGCAACAATGCATTTTCCGGATCCCGAAACATTTTTCCAATATTGGTAGCATGTTCTTTACTGGAATAAAAGTCGGTATAATCACCGATCTGAACCGGCAACTGCATTTCAATCTCATCCAAGGAGAACAGTACTATATTTTTGTGCGCTTCTTTGGTTTTTAGTTCATCGTTATGCAGTTCAAAAATCTCACTAATACGGTTGCGCACCAGTCGCCATGTTTTTTTTCCGTCCGAGATAAAATCATTTAGACTGTCTTGAAGAAAGATATCATCGGTAAGCGGAATATCTTTAAAATACCCCAATTGGTGTAAGGCGCCTAAATCTATGGCATAGTCCCCAATGCGCGTTCCTATGGTGATCACATCGTCACGCGTAAGGAAAACCCCAAAGGGAATATTTTGAATGGGAAAATCGGAGTTCGGCGAAACAGGCAGCCAGCTTTGCTTTGAGGGATCATTGGTTTTTATAGGCATTGTTAATTGGTGTTTGATAAATTGCGTTATCAAATATATTATTTTCTTCCAATTAACGATCGGCAATTCGTATTTTTACGCCCTCAATTAACACAATATAAAAATAATGAATCGAGACGAGCAGATATTTCAACTCATAGCCGAAGAAAGAGAACGTCAAACGCATGGAATTGAGCTTATTGCGTCAGAAAATTTCACAAGTCCCCAAGTAATGGAAGCGGCCGGTTCGGTACTTACCAACAAATACGCAGAAGGATATCCGGGCAAAAGGTATTATGGCGGTTGTGAGATTGTAGACCAGGTAGAGCAAATTGCCATCGATAGGGCTAAAGCGCTTTTTGGTGCGCAATATGCCAATGTTCAGCCACATTCCGGGTCGCAAGCCAATGCTTCGGTATACCACGCCTGTTTGAAACCGGGAGATACTATTTTAGGATTCGATTTGGCTCATGGCGGACATTTAACACACGGTTCTCCGGTTAATTTTTCGGGTAGGCTTTATCGTCCTGTTTTTTACGGGGTTGATCAAGAAACAGGAAGATTAAATTATGACAAAATTCAAGAGATTGCCACCAAGGAAAAACCAAAATTGATTATTGCCGGCGCTTCGGCCTATTCCAGAGATATGGATTTTAAGCGATTTCGAGAAATTGCGGATAGCGTAGGAGCGCTTCTGTTGGCCGACATTTCCCATCCGGCCGGACTTATAGCGAAAGGGATTTTAAACGACCCCATACCACACTGCCATATCGTAACTACTACCACCCATAAAACATTGAGAGGCCCCAGAGGTGGACTCATTTTGATGGGGGAAGATTTTGATAATCCGTTTGGGCTAACCTTAAAAAACGGTTCCCTGCGAAAAATGTCGGCACTGCTAGATTTGGCTGTTTTTCCGGGCAATCAGGGTGGTCCTTTAGAGCACATTATTGCTGCAAAAGCCATAGCGTTCGGAGAGGCTTTATCGGACAAATTTTTACATTATATGCTGCAAGTAAAGAAAAACGCAGCGGCTATGGCCAAAGCTTTTGTTGCACGCAACTACCAAATTATTTCCGGAGGTACCGACAATCATATGATGCTTATCGATTTACGGAATAAAGATATCACCGGAAAAGAGGCGGAGGCCGCTTTGGTAAAGGCCGATATTACCGCAAACAAGAATATGGTGCCATTTGATGATAAATCCCCTTTTATTACTTCAGGAGTGCGTTTCGGTACGGCTGCCATAACCACCAGAGGGCTAAAGGAAGCCGATATGGAAACTATCGTAGCTTTAATTGATAAGGTATTGCTAAACAGGGATAACGACGCTGTTTTGCAGGATATAAAGCGGGACGTAAACCAACTGATGCAAGGAAGGCCTTTATTTGTATTTAATTAAGTCTAAAAATGTGAAACCTGTGCAACTCAGGTTTCCCTATGTTACCTCAGTGGTTTAACATAAATAAATCGCCAAATTCCATTGTTTGATTTGGCACATCATAAATGACGGCATCTTCCTCCGATTCAAAATAAAGTCCCCAGAACCTAAAATAATCTTTTTCGTTATTTTTTCCCTTGCTGATATTATGTAGGGTGTGGCCTAGATTATGGGTGTCTTCCTCAAAAACAGGAATATAGATTTCGTACGGAACTTCCATGCTGTTTTTATACAGCAAATGGTAATTTTCTTGAATCGATTTCAGAATGTTTTGTAACTGATCGGGGATGCTCTGACCGTAAATTTTTTCGATGATAATCGAGGTGTCTTTTAGATACAGTGAGAGTTCCATAATATCTAATCCAACGGAATTTTCGTTATATAGTTTAGATAACATACTGAAAAATAACGTAGTCGTATCCGGTTCGATCAACAATTCCTGCTGGAGGTTGTTCTGATATTGCAAGCAAGAAATCATTTCCTTTAACGTGAAATTAAAGTGAACTCCAATGACCAAATGACACAAATCGTCGCCGCATCCACATTTGCGCACCGTGACTTCTGAAAGCAGGTAGCGCTCTAAACTTTCCTTAAAATGATCTAGGGCATTGATTTGTATGGTACTGTCCATATCAAAATCAAGGTTGTTTTTAAAACCGTCGGTATAAATAGGCATAATTTGGTATGTTAGTTTACTCTACTTCCAAATTTAGTATTTATAAAAAAAAGCCGATTACAAAAAAGCCTTAGAAAAACTAAGGTTTCGATATTATTTTAGGCTATATTGAAGGAAAATTCGTGTAAAATAGCAGAAAATAAAAAAAACTTATAAAAAACCTCGATTTTTTGCCTCGTGGATGAGGGCTTGGTCACTTTGTTTTTCTACCCCAAAAAGCACTTTAAGTTGGCGTTTTCTGTTTTCTATACCCGCTAGTGACAGGGAAACTACGCCCAACATGTCTTTCGTACGCGAGCCTATGGAAAGGTTATAAAGTATTTTTTTGTCATTTTCATCCAGTAAAACATCGTTCGCCATTTTTTTTCTAATGGCACTGAGTGCTTTTTGAGTGTAATAGGGAGGAGAAACTAGAATGGTTTTTACCATAGTAACCAATGTCATTTCATCTACTTCGGATTTTACCATGTACCCATCCGGGTTTACCCTGCTGAGGATGCTATTGATACGATAATTGTCGCTAAAGGAAGAAAGGTACACAATTTTGGAATCGGGAACCAGTTGCCGTGCAATAACGCCCAAGTCTTCGCCATTCCTAAAATCTCCCTCTTCGTTATTGGAAAGATTTACATCCAGCAAAATAATGTCATAGCGAAGATTGTTGATGGAGTGCTCTATTTTTTTTAACCCCAGTTTTAGGCTATTGGCGGTATCCATACGCACCATAAAGCCATCAAACTTTGCTTCTTCTAATATATATTTATACCCTATCATGGTCATTTCATGATCATCAACCGCTAAAATCTTCACCAATTTCATAAACAATGCATTTTAATGAGCGTTCTATCAGATTATATGTTTTGTAGGCTATGCATCGGGATTGCTTTTGCGGTGGGAATTACAAAATTCTCCACAGGAATTTCCAAATGAATGATGGTGCCTTGACCTAGTGCGCTGTTTATATGCCAGCTTCCGCCCATTTTTTTTATTCTTGAACTTATATTTTTCATACCTATCCCTCTTTTGGCGCGTGCCACATCAAAACCTCTTCCGTCATCGGCTATGGTCACATACAATATGCTCGTTCGTACGTAAAAACTAATACTGATGTTTTTTGCCCGGGCATACTTCACGCAATTTTGTAACGCCTCTTGTACAATGCGATACAGGTTAATTTTAATAGCACCCTTTAATTGATCCCAATCTACTTCGGTATCGTATTCAAAATCAGTTTTAAGGTGGTTCGCTTCGGAAACCGAATCTAACAACGCCTCTATAGATACAATAAAGTTACGCAATTTTTGTAAAGAAGCGGCATGTAACTCATGAGAAATGGTACGAATTTCTTCTTCTAATTGTTGCGATTTCTTGATGAGTGCGGCTCGTTTTTCAATAGATGCTGCATCGGTCTTGTTGTTTAAACCGCTTAACATAAGGCGGATACCTAACATCTGACTTAAAATATTATCGTGTAATTCTTCAGAAACACGCTGCTGTTCTATATGTTTTCCTTCTTCCAATTTCCCTTTTTGCGCCAGCATCAATTCAAAAATTTCTTCATTAGTTTCTTGTTGCTGGCGCTGAAATTGAAGCTTTAGGTTCCTGCGCCGCTGATCGATGATGACAACGAAGGCTACGGAAAGGAGCATAGATCCTATAGCAATCCAGGACCAAAGTTCGCGCTGTTTTGCTAAGAGTTGGTTGTTTTGCAACACCTCGTCGGTTTCAAAAGAAATACGCGCAAATTTATCGCGTACCCGGCGCTCTTCTTGCTGCAAACTGTCGTCTAAGGCCATGTATTCCTGCACATAGGCATACATATTTTTGGGATCTAAATGCGGAAATAGCTTTAAGGTTTGCAACAAACGCTTGTTGTTGTTGCTCTCTAGTGCGGCTTTCTTAGCCTCTTGGGCATGGTATAGCCCGGAAACCGTATCCTTTTCTTCCAAAAAGTATGTGGCCATGTTATAATGGGTACGGGCAATGCCCGGGATATCACCTATACTGTCTTGCCATTGCACGGCACGGCTAAAAAGTGTGGATGCTTCTGCGGATTGGTTTTGTTTAAACGAACTGTACGCCAAATTGTTTAAGGCCCTGCCGTAAAGTAAAGGCTCGGTTTCCGGTAGGCTTATATCAGACAATACCTCTTTAAAGTAGGGTATGGCCTTGGCATGATCCCCACTTTCTTGATATACGAGACCTATATTGTTCGTAGTAACCTGTACTAAATTTTGGCGATCTTTTAACTTAGCAAGGTATTCCAAAGCGGTATTGAAATAATCTAATGCCCTTGTATTTTCCTTAAGTTCGATAGTTATAAGCCCCAAATTATTGTAGCATTTGTACAATTGTAAATACTCACTAATAGGCTTCAATATTTCAATAGCTCGGATGGTCGTAATTTCACTGCCGGTATAATCTTTAATATCGGCTTGCACAATGGCCATATTAAAAAGCATGGTACCTGAATATTTCTGTTCCCCTAAAGCACTATAGATTTTTTGGGCTTGGGTAAAATGGGCATAGGCACTGTCCTGCTGGGCCTTATTTCTAAAAAATTGGGCCAAATCCCAATGCGCTTCAGCCATACGGGTAGAATCGCCCATATCTAGTGCCAACTGTAAGGTTTCTTTATTGGTTTTTCGAAACTGCGCCGAATCGTTTAAGTCTAAATACAGCAAGGAAATTTGAGATAGTCCTTCGATCTTGGCGGAATCGTTGGTATATTTTTGTATAGTGGCAAGCGATTTTTGCAGCAGTTGTGCCTTGGTTGCTGTCGGCGTTGTCGCCTCTTTAGCCTGAGCCACCCAAAAAGTTACACTATCGTTTTGTGCAGCATTTTGTACTGCTGTACTTGCTTTAGGTTGATTGAGATTGCAGCTACCAAACCATAATAATAGAATACATACTATAAGCCACAACAAACCGGTAGGTCGTAATTTTAGAAGCACTATTCTAACAAATACTGTGCGCATCAGGGTTTCTTGGTTTTCCAATATTACTAAATTACGAATACTATAATTTGATGCTTTCCGTAAAAAAACTACATCCTATCAAATATAACGAAAAAAGTATGGCATTTATTAGTGCTGTATGCAGAAGTTTATCACTGGTGCCAATTGGGGTTGTCCATGGGAAGTTTCGAGTAATTCTGTTAAAAGCAACCCCGCAAAATGACTTAGAAATACGCTTGGTGGTTCCGTATAAAAAAAGCCCCAACGGGCTTTTTTTATACGACTTATGATGATGTTCTACTAGGTATCGCCTCTCCCGGAAGTTTTATTAACCCCACCATCCGTGGCTACCGCTTGGTCTATATTTTGAAATTGATTTTGGGTGTTTTTGTCGGCACTATCGCTGTTAAAAGAAACCGCACCGAGGGCAAAAAGTGCTACTGCCAAAATACTCATTAATTTTTTCATGTGTTTTCGTTTTTAGAATGTTTGTAATTAATTATGTTGTAAAACTAATTAGACCCTATCTAAAAAACAGGCAGGTAAAATTTCTACGAGTAAACACCTTATTTCTGTGAGTATCCGCACCTTTTATAAGAGAATTCTGTCAATTTAGAATCCCAATGCTGTTTTTGGCTAAGTGCTCTTTGAGACCCTCCACATTCGATTTATAGGATTTTGAAAAAGGCAATTGCAGCTTACTTCCTTTAAGCGCACAAACGGCCTTGCCATAGTTGACCCTGTCAATATAATCCACGTTCAAAATATAGCTTTGGTGTACGCGCACAAAATTTTTGGGAAGCTGATCTTCAAAACTTTTTAAGGTTTTGTAGGCGCTAACCACACGGCCATCGCGCATAAAAAAGTCGGTAGCATTGTTATCGGCCTTCAGGTACAGAATTTCCTCGGTACTGAGGTACTGAAAATCTTGATAGGATTTTAAACACAGCCGTGGTGCTAGTTGTTCTTTGGGGAAGCGTTTTTTTAGACTAAGTAGGGTTTTTCGGATGCCTAATTCGGCAAATGGGAGTACCCAATAATCAAAAAAATGATGCTTAATAGCCTCAAAGGCGTATTGGTCCGATGTGGCAACCGCAATGAAAATAGGGAGCGTGGCGGTATATTGGTGCAATTCGGTGACCATCTGAAAACATTCTGCTGCATTTTTGCTAAGGTGCATAAAAACGATATCGGGGTTGGTCTTTAAAATATGGTTTAGCCCATCCTGATTTCCGTAAGTGGCACCGGTAAGGCAAAAATCGTCGTATTCTTCCAAAAAATGCTGTAGCTGCAATGTGGAAGTGGCATTCGGATCAATAATGGTGTAGCGGTAGTCCATGGCGTAAATTTTAGCGCAAATTAGTGATCCTAAACCAATTGCGATTACACAAAAACCTTAGAAAAACTAAGGTTTTGATTTTACGCTGCGTTGTAAAGCCTTAAAATGAAGAAAAATTCGGTTTAAAATGCGTTTGGAAAATATATTCTCAGAAAATCCTTACAAAATATAAGGATATGCTAAAGAAAGGATGTGGGTTGTGAGTGGCGCTTACTGAGTTGCACTTGCCAAAGTCATGAGTATTACGAAGGCAAGGTTGCTTCGCGAAATACGGCTTTTATTTCTTCCGAAATTCGAAGTGGTTTTAAGGTTTCTGCGTGTAGCAGGCACCATTGGGTTTCGGACCGCACTAAAAGTTGTTGCGTATTTTCCAGGAACATTTCTACGACCCGGACGGTAGTTGCGCCCCGTGCACCACGGATATAGGTGTTTATAACAATGACGTCATGTAATTTAGCCGCACTTTTGTAGGTAATATTATGATTGAGAACTACCCAAACTACATCTTCTTGCATGGCTACAGGCGCCTTATGCATCCAATGTTCTTTAGAAATATCTTGAATCCACTGTACATACCGTACATTGTTTACGTGATTAAGATCGTCTAAATCGTCATTCGTTACGGTAATTATTTTAGAAAAAGGAATCATAAACCTATTCAGATTATACTCTTGGGATGTCGCAGTTCTTTACAGCTATAGGAAGTGGCATCCACATTTGGAAGATTTGCCCCCATAGCTGTATGTTTATTTCTTTTTGATGTGTACTTCAAATAGCTTGTCCCAGTTTTTACCCGTGACAAAAAAGGTCTTTCGCTCCGGATGGTAGGCTACCCCATTAAGGACATCTAAGGCATCGTGCTGTGTTACTTTTTCTTTTAATCCCCCGAAATTAATAACTCCCTCTATGGCACCTGTGGTAGCATTAATAATCATCATACTTTCCTTTTGGTATACATTGGCATATATTTTTCCATCGACATACTCCAATTCATTGGCCTTATTAAAGATAGATTTGTCTGTAACAATTTCGATATGATCTTCTTCAATAAGCGTATCGGGATTCAGAATCCAAATTTTTTCAGTGCCATCGCTTTTATATATTTTGGTACCATCATTGCACAAACCCCAACCTTCTTTGCTCTCCCCGTAACTGAATTGATCTATTTTTTCAAAATGTGCCACATCGTACACAAAACCAATATTGCTTTGCCAAGTAAGTTGGATTATTTTTTGGTTTAATACGGTGATGCCTTCACCAAAATAACTTGCGTCCAAATTGATTTGTTGAAGCACCTCACCGGTCTTAAAATTGACTTTTCGCAACGATGATTTTCCCTTTTGTCCTGTGCTTTCGTAAAGGGTGTCTTTATAAAACTCCAGTCCTTGGGTATAGGCGTTTATGTCGTGCGGATATTCATTTATAATTTCGTAGGTATAAATTTCCGGCGGATTGGGAGCCAAGATTTTTATCTTTTTTGAAACTTCAACGCTACTACCTTCAAATTCAATTTTCGCTGTAAGGGTTTTATTGCCCAGTTTTTTAATATCGAGCGGATACTTTTCGTTTTGCGCTTGTAATACCTTAGCGTCTATAGTGTAGGTGACTTTTTCGATCACTTTATTTTTTTTATTGCCTATGGTAAGCGTAATAGCCTCATTTTGTTGAAACTCGCTTTTATTGCCTTGGGTTTGTATCACAAAAAGTTGTTCCCCTTTGGTACCACTACCGCAGGAAACTAGGAGGGCAGTGAATAGGATAAAAAGCAAAAATTGAATAGTGTGCCGCATAAAACTTTCATTTTAGGGGCAAGGTATTTAATTAAATTAAGATTTTAAAACGATTGTGTCAAATTTAAAAGTTTGTATATTTGCCCCGGCAAGTCCTACACGACCAGCTCCTGCAAAATCCCCCAGGGTGGGAACGCAGCAAGGGTATGCGGTTGTAGCGGTGCGATGTAGGTAGCTTGCCATTTTTTTATCCTTCGAGATTTTCCAGCAATCTGATTACTTTTAAGGGTTGATTTTTATCTTCCGAACTGCATTTCGTGTTATTCTTTGTTTATTTGCATTCCAAAGCCCGTTCTCGCTTTTGGTGAGGCACTATGTGGCAGATTCGCATCCAAAAAATTAACGTTTATACCTATTATAAGGATATGCAACAAAAAGTAATATTAATCACCGGAGGCACTTCCGGGATTGGCAAGTCGATAGGAATTCACTTAAAATCTGAAGGACATCGGGTATATGGCACCACGCGAAGTTTGGCTAAAAACGCCCAGTTTGATTTGTTTCCCATCTTGGAAATGAATGTAACTGATACAGAAAGTATTTCCCTGGCCGTGCAGTATATTTTGGAAAAAGAAGGACGATTAGACGTTTTGGTAAATAATGCCGGAATTGGCATTACCGGTGCTATAGAAGAAACACCGGAGGAAGAAATTACAAAGGCATTTGCCACCAATTTTATGGGACCCATACATATGATGAAAGCTGTACTGCCTCAGATGCGAAAACAAAAGGACGGCTGTATTATAAACATCACATCTATTGCGGGATACATGGGCTTGCCTTATAGAGGCATTTATTCGGCCACAAAAGGTGCTTTAGAATTGCTTACCGAAGCCATGCGGATGGAAGTCAAGCATTTTGGAGTGCACATAGCCAATGTAGCTCCCGGTGATTTTGCAACGAATATTGCTGCCGGCAGGTATCATACACCGGTAGGGCCACATTCACCCTACAAAGAGAGTTATGAAAAAACCTTGCTGGCCATGAATAGTGCTGTCACTCAAGGGATGGACCCCATTCATGTGGCCAAAAAGGTAGCGCAGATTATACGTGCCAAAAATCCAAAAATTCATTATGTTGTTGGCGCACCCTTACAGCGTTTCTCCTTGGTATTAAAGAAGTTTCTACCCGATAAAATATATGAGAAACTACTTTTGAACCATTATAAGTTGTAATTTTGAAATTTACAATCGGAATTAAAATTTTACTAATATTAAATATAAAAAAATGAAGTTTTTTATCGACACAGCCAATTTAGAACAAATTAAAGAAGCGCAGGAACTTGGTGTTTTAGATGGTGTTACCACCAACCCCTCGCTTATGGCCAAAGAAGGCATTACGGGTAGAAACAATATTCTAAAGCATTATGTAGACATTTGCAATATTGTAGATGGTGATGTTTCTGCCGAGGTTATTGCCACTGATTTTAAAGCCATGGTAAAAGAAGGGGAAGAATTGGCCGAATTGCACGATCAAATCGTGGTTAAAGTACCTATGATAAAAGACGGCATAAAGGCCATCAAATATTTTACAGACAAAGGCATACGCACCAATTGTACCTTAGTTTTTTCTTGTGGGCAGGCGTTATTGGCCGCTAAAGCCGGGGCTACTTATGTTTCCCCCTTTATTGGTAGATTAGATGATATTTCAACAGATGGTCTCAATCTCATTTCAGAAATACGCCATATTTACGATAATTACGACTTTCAAACACAAATTCTTGCGGCATCTGTGCGCCACACCATGCATGTCATCGATTGCGCTAAATTAGGAGCCGATGTCATGACAGGTCCACTTTCGGCCATCACCGGCTTGTTAAAGCATCCGTTAACCGATAGTGGCTTGGCTCAATTTCTTGCCGATTACCAAAAAGGAAATTATCAAAGGTAAGATCACAAATTAATTATCCCGAAAACCACAATTTTCGGGATTTTTTTGTTATTTGAAGGATGAATAAAGGTTTCCGAACCCATTGCTGATGCGTCCGTTTTTAACAATAATCGCTTTATTAAAATCATCGAAAACCAAATTCTTAGCCATTTCGTTAAAATCGATAATTCGGTATTGTAGGGTCTGATCCAGTTGATGTTTTGTAAGCAAGGAATTCCATTGTGCCGGATCCGTATTCCAATTGAGACCTATAAAAGCATAATCCGGATGTTTTGCACTTAGTTCATGAACGGTTTTCGAAATTTTATCGAAATGCCCTAATTGTGTCCCAGACCAAAAGTAGAAAACAACATTCTTGTTTTGCGCGAGTTCCGCCAGAGCTATGTTGTCATGATTCCTATCTTGAAGTCCTACTGCGGGTAACTCATTGGCAGGTTGCATGTTTTTGATGCCCTCGTACAATTGCGTAATCTCTTTTATATGTCGATTATTTCCAGACAGGGAAAGGAATTTTTCAATAAACAATTGATTGCTTTCCATATCCTCTTTGGCTTTTAAAAAATAATCTATAGCCACATTCCGGAATAAATTATCCCTTAAATCCTTGTCTACCACCAAACTATCTATAAGCTCAAGGGTGTGTTTGTTGTAGTGAAGTTTGTCTTTAACCTCATAACTATCCAATCCACAATTGGTAGTGCATGTCATATAGGACAAATTACCAAAATGGTATTTCATAAAATTGTAATACGGCCTAAAATACGTGAGGTTCGTATTATTGTATGGTATTTGCTTACGATACTCATAAAACCCCTTGTTCAACTCGTGAAGTGTTCCTTTACCGGTTCGCTTCTTATGATAAAAAGGGTATTTTTCTTTTGCGATGTACAGATTATAGTCGATACTGGCTTTGGCCACTTCTATGGCCTTGTCTGAAAGTTTTACTTGTGTCAGTAATTCATCCAATACTTCGTATTTTGTGTTTCGGAGGGAGTCTATTTTTTTACCAAAGTCTTCCGGTTCAAGAATGTAAAGTGTTTCTAAAAAAGGTTTTTCTTCTTCATCCTTTAAAAACATACTCAGCAGAAAATTGTTTATTTCCGCACCTTTACCCGTAAAAATGAGCGATTCATCAAAGGCTAACGTATTTAATCGAATAACAAGGCTATCTCCCTTTTCAAAATATACATATTGTAATTCGGGACTGTGGTTAAAATGATATAAACCTTCGTCGATGTTGTTCATCTGAAAGAAAAACATATTGTCCTCATTCAATGCAACTGAATCCAGCGTCTTATCATTTTTATACAATACAATGTGCCTGTCCGTGGGGTTCACAATCTCACCCGCAAAAAAGACTCTATTTGGTCCTTTTTCTAGCACACTGCATCCCAAAAAAATCAAACAAAGTAAAAAATAGATCGTTCTAATCATGCAAAACTACTTCACTTATAACAAACAAAGCTAGTAAACCCCATGACTTCCTGCTGTTAATGCTGCGTTAAAAATGAAATAGGGACGATAACAGGTTAAAAAATTGTGTATCCGTTTAATGTCCACTTGCCGTAATGCTTGCTATCACTAGCCTGTCAAAGATTCTCTCGCCGAAATATCTTCTATTTAGCTTGTAGACAAACTCGTTCAGGTATAGTTGTAGGTATTTTGCCTTGATTTTATGGTAGGTCCCCGCAAAGTTTCTTTTGGCGTTACTGATGGCAATGTGCACCCATTTTAAGGTTTCCTTGGTGGTTTGTTCGTTGGACTTTTCGCTGATGTGCAACTCCACATAATCCGCAATATTGACATAAGAAGTACTGTTATCGGTAAAAACAATGGATCCCTCGTTATCTATGGCCTCTTGCAGTGTTTGGTCCGTGCCCCCCATTTTGTGGTCCTTGAGCACTTTGGCCTTGAAGTACCTGCACTGGCGCTCTACCTTTCCTGTTTCGATATCTTCCAGAACGGTGCTCTCCGCCATTACCATGACATTGGACTTGGTCTTACTGCCCCGTCCGGCCTTCTGTGCCAAGTGGTCTTTCGCGGAAGCCTCTATGGTAAAATACCCCTCGTCCATTTCTATCATGCCTTCCAAGGTATAGCGATCGTCCCTTTGCCCCATGGCATTGCGCAGCTTGTGCACCATCGCCCAGACGGGCTCATAGCGTTTGAGCCCCAGTTGGCGCTGTATCTCCTTACTGGAAAAACCTTTCTTGGTCGTGCTCAAAAGAAATATGGCCTTGTACCAGACCAGAAAGGACAGTTTAGAGCTTTCCATTATAGTGCCACTGCGAAGGGATATCCTGGCATTGCACGACTTGCATTGATAGCTCCATTTGTTCCCAAGCCAATAATGGTCGGTGCCTTGGCAACGGTGGCACACTACCCCTTGCCTGTCCCGCTGCTCCTTGAAGTGCAGCCTGCAGCTCTTCTCGTCCGTAAAATGTACCCCAAAAGAAAATATATTCATGACCAACTATTTTAAAATCAATACAATATACGAATTATTTATCAATTTAGGGGTGTTTACGGATATACAATTAAAAAATGAGGTTGTAATGATTCTTGGTTTAGGGTACATATTTAGCTACTTTTGCAAAAAAATAAAATCGACCTATGCTAAGTACCACTAATTTGTCTGTTCAGTTTGGGAAAAGAGTGCTTTTTGATGACGTTAATGTAACCTTTACCGCAGGAAACTGTTATGGGATTATCGGAGCCAACGGGGCAGGAAAATCTACTTTTTTAAAATTATTGACCAAGCAAATGGATCCTACCTCGGGACATGTAACGCTGGAACCCGGCAAGCGCATGTCGGTTTTGGAACAAAACCATAATGCGCACGATGAACATACTGTTTTGGAAGCCGTAGTGATGGGTAATAAGCCCTTATTTGCCATTAAAAAAGAGATGGATGACCTGTATGCCGATTACGATGATAAGAATGCCGATAGAATAGGGGAGTTGCAAGTACAGTTTGAAGAAATGAACGGTTGGAATGCGGAAAGTGATGCCGCAGCCCTTTTGTCCAACTTAGGGATTTCCGAAGACTTTCACTATACCGTAATGGGAGATTTAGATGCCAAATTAAAGGTTAGGGTTTTATTGGCGCAAGCGCTTTTTGGCAACCCCGATGTATTGGTTATGGATGAGCCTACCAACGATTTGGATTATGAAACCATAAATTGGTTAGAGCATTTCTTAGCCCATTATGAAAATACCGTTATTGTAGTTTCTCACGACCGCCATTTTTTAGATTCGGTATGTACACATATAGGGGATATCGATTTTGGAAAGCTCAACCTGTATTCCGGAAATTACACTTTTTGGTATGAAAGTAGTCAGCTAGCGGCTCGCCAAAGGGCACAGCAGAACAAAAAATCGGAGGAAAAAGCCAAAGAACTACAAGAATTTATTATGCGGTTTAGTGCCAACGTTGCCAAAAGCAAGCAAGCTACCTCAAGAAAGAAAATGCTGTCTAAATTAAAAATAGAGGATATAAAACCTTCCAGCAGACGGTATCCGGCCATTATTTTTGATCAGGAAAGAGAGGCGGGCGATCAGATTTTAAATGTGGAAAATCTTAGTGCACATACCGAAGATGGCGAGCTCCTTTTTCAAAATGTAACTTTTAATTTAGCCAAAGGCGACAAGGTGGCTCTATTAGCTAGAGACTCCCGTGCCACAACAGCACTTTATGAGATTTTGAACGGTCATAAGAAAGCAACAGAAGGCAATTTTCAATGGGGAATTACCACGTCTCAATCGTATCTTCCGGCAGACAATTCACATTTCTTTACAGACAATTCCAATTTGGTAGATTGGTTGCGCCAATGGGCCAAAACCGAAGAAGAGCGCGAAGAAGTTTTTATTCGCGGGTTTTTGGGTAAAATGCTATTCAGCGGCGAAGAAGCCTTAAAAAAATGCACCGTACTTTCGGGGGGCGAAAAGGTGCGTTGTATGCTTAGTAGAATGATGATGATACGCGCCAATGTGTTATTATTGGATGAACCTACCAATCACCTGGATTTAGAAAGCATTACCACATTTAATAACTCTTTGAAGAATTTTAAAGGCACGGTACTTTTTACCACACATGACCATGAATTTGCAGAAACCGTGGCCAGTAGAATCATAGAATTGACCCCCAAAGGTAATATTGATCGGTATTTAACGTTTGATGAATATATGGCCGACAAATCACTTAAGGAATTACGAAATAAAATGTACGCAGTGCCGGTTTAAATTGTGTAACCTCCCAAATCGCACAAATTTAATTCATTAGGTACTGCTTTAGTCGATTTTTCGGTTGTACCGCATGGCATTGGGCTATGCCCTTTTGAAGCGTTGAACCAAAAACAGTGGCAATGAAGATAACCTACTTTAGCTTCGTAATGGCATTTATTGTCATAAGCTGTTCCGAATCGGAAATCAGTTCGCCTTTACCCGTTGAAGGAGAAAGCGTAGATGTAACGTATACCTTGTTGTTACAAAGCAACGGAAGTCTTTCTTCAATGAATTTGCACGCAAATCGAGAAACTATAACCGCACAATTTGGTGAAAGTGCCTTTCCCAACGAAATATTTCCGGAGCATATACATCGAAATCAGAATGAATTAAGTTGGTATAGCCATAAAACGGATTGCAAAGGAAAAATTACGGTCTTTAATTTTGAAACGGCAACTTTATGGCAAACAGAAGCCTTCAACGATTTTTCGGATTGTGATCTTACCATACATGCCATTTCACATTCTGACACCCAGTTCTTTATAGCTTATGAAGTAACCAACGAAGGAAAAGAGCATCACTATAATATCCGTTTGGTTTCTAGGTCAGCGTCAGGGGAAAATCCTGTTACGATTGATATACCCATCGCACATAAACCCATTCAACTTTTGGCAAACGAGAACCGCTTGTTTGTGTTAACCGGCGATGAAGAGGAATCAAACACCTATGTATTAAAGGTACTAAATCTTCAATCTCAAACGTGGATTCATGAAAAAAATCTAGGTGAACATGTTCAAAAAATCATAAAAACAGATCTTGGACATGTACTTATTGCCTATCCTAGGCTTCATAGCATAGTAGATGCCAACACGCTCATAAACCTTACTGAAGTGCGCTATAATGAAGGCTTTGAAACTAAATTGGGTGAGGCATCTTCGGAGTTTTTGCACGGTGATCGTATGTTTTTTGCCAGACCGTCTGCATTGTCTCCAAATTACGATCACGTGCCTGCCGTGTACACCTTTGAAACGAACACTGTTATTCTTTTTCTCTACGAGAATTTTTTAAGCGTAGAGGAACGCGAATTTCTTTTCGAAATTGAAGATACAACCTTAGTAGCCTATGATCATTTAAACGATGTTTTGCTAATAGGTTACAGAAAGAAAGGAATTGCACATTTAGGGGGTATATTGCGCATTACGCTCGGGAACGCTCCCAAATTAATAGATCATACCAACCTAAACGGAGTACCCTACGCATTCTTTATGCCCTAAAAGCATCATCACATAGGTATCAAACGGTACCACTTACGAATTAAAATACTTGCTATTCCATATCGCCGGATTAAAATTCTTTCCCAAAGCGCAGCCATAAAATAGGACTACAGCCACCACAGATTTAAATATAAAAAAGAAAATAATCCAAAACTCATTCGCACTTAACGATTTTGAAAAAAGTCCGTTCGGTACCGCTAGTGATATAAAATAACTACCCAAAGCGAGTACTAGCACTAAATTAATGACATTCTTAAAAGGCCACATGGCTAATTTTCGCAAAGGATGCAAATCGTTACCCCATTTATGAATCAGGTAATAGTATCCATTGCCTATAGGCGCAAACAGCAGGGGATCGTCTACATTGTCCAGTTTAAATAGCTTTGAGGGTGCCATGATTTTAAATCCTTTAATTTCAATCTGGTGTATGGCTTCCAGTTGTTTTATTTTAGAAATAGCCTCCGGGGGAATAACACCTTTAAAATAACGGGAATCTAAAAAGCGAAGTCGATAATCAATACAAATAGCCCGTATTTGCGAAATGTGGTAAATATGTTGTGTTTCCAATGCATCAAAATCAAAAAGATTATCCGCCGTCGTTTTCCCCGTGGCTATATTCTTTTCAATTCGATTTTTGGCTAAGGTATCTTTTTGCAATATGGAAAGCACATTTTGGAGAATTTGATCCTCCATATTGGCTTTTGCTCGATACCGGGTCAACTTTTCGGCAAGATCAATTTTTTTTAGGTACATTTTCTTTTTCTTTTTAGCATTTCTTTCAAAGTTAAGGAATTCCTTTTTTGTCATAGAACACTCCGCTATACATTCAATTGTTAATATTGCGTTAATTGTAATATTCTCATTTTTCATCGTTGGCCAAATCCTAAATTATTGTATCTTGTCGATGAAATAATACCGTTCATCGGGTATTATTCAAGCCCTAAATAGCTACCTAATGACTAAGAGCACCGCTACGTGTACTGTAGTACTTTTTTTGCTGTTGACGAATCTTTTATCGGCACAGACCAGTGCCTTGTCCTCTATTTCGATGATTCCTGAGAAATCGATTATAGAAAGTGCGGCAGCCTCGGAAAACTTAAAAACGCTTATGGCGATTATAAGGGCGGCAGACTTAGAGGATATTTTGAGCAACGATGGTCCATTTACGGTATTCGCCCCATCGGACACAGCGTTTCAAAAATTTTCAAAAGAAAAGATGGCGCACCTTTTTCATCCTGCAAATAAAAAAGAGCTTTTTGCTTTGTTAACCTACCACATTGTAGCGGGTAATTTTACCGGGGCAAAAATTTTAAAAGCCCTAAGTCAGGGCGAAGGTGAAGCCTCTTTTACGACAATACAAGGCACAGAAATTAAGGCCACCCTGCGTGGAATCGATATTATTCTTACGGACCATTTAGGCAATTCTGCTGCCATTACCACCGCCGACGCCGCACAATGTAATGGGGTTATTCATGAAATTGATGGGGTAATAGTACCTAAAAGTGGTAATTTCTTACCGTAACTCCGCATGTAATTCCGTTTCAAAACTATACTGTAGTTTTTTCATTACCTTATCTATTTGCTTATCCGTTAAGGTGCTATTATCATCCTGAAGCAAGAAGCTTACGGCGTAAGACTTCTTTCCGTGTGGTAAATTGTTTCCCGTATACACATCAAATAAACGCATTTCTTTAAGTAATTTTTTTTCCGTCTTAAAAGCAAGTTGTTCTACCTCTTGGTAAGAAACCGACTCTTGAAGCAATAAGGCCAAGTCCCTTCTTACCTCGGGATATTTCGGAATCTCCTTGTACAAAATTTGAGTACCTGCAATTCGTTTTAGTAGAAGATCCCATTTAAAATCGGCAAAGAAGACGTCTTGCTTTATTTCAAAAGGTGCAAGAAAGGCTCTTTTTACAATCCCCAGTTCTACAAGTGTTTGTCCTTCACTACTCAAGGAAATACCTTCAGAAAATATGGGTACGTGTGCAGCTGCGGTTTGCCACTGGGTAAGTCCAAGTCTTCTGAGCACCCCTTCGACCAGCGACTTTACGGTGTAGAAATGTATTTTCTCGGGAGATTTTACCCAATTCTCTTCACTATCATTTCCGGTTAAAAAAAGAGCGAGATGCTTATTTTCATTATGATCAGGGGTATGGTTATGGTAGGTTTTTCCAAATTCAAAAAATTTTAGATGCTGCTTTTTTCGGTTTATGTTGTGTTTGATGGCTTCCAAACCGGAAAAGAGCATGGTTTGCCGCATCACGGACAAGTCTAGTCCAAGAGGGTTTAGTAACGCAACAGGTTTTTCGGGGTAAATTTCCGGAAATAGTTCGCCATATTTTGGGGCGGTAAAGCTATTGGTCAGAATTTCGAAAAACCCTTGTGCGGCCAAGCTATTTCCAACGATATTTTGAACTTTATAATCCTCATATTTGGAAGTTTTGGCCACTGAGGCGTTTAGTTTTTCTTTGGAAGCTACATTATTGTAGCCATAAATTCGTAAAATTTCTTCTATAACATCTACCTCGCGCTGTACGTCTACTCGATAAAAGGGAATACTAAGACCCAATCCGGATTCGGAAACATTTCTAATTTTTATATCCAAAGACGCCAAAATAGCCTTTATGGTATCTGTTGGAATTTCCTGACCGATCAATTTATTAATCTTACTGAACGTAAGGAATACTTGGTAATCTTCTTTCTTTTTTGGATACACATCCACAAGATCGGATGTAATATCTCCGCCGGCAATTTCCTTAATTAGAAGGGCGGCACGTCGTAAACTGTAGTCCACATTTTCTATATCTACCCCTCGTTCAAACCGAAAGGATGCATCGGTTGCGAGGCCATGCCGTTTCGCGGTCTTCCGAATTGCTATAGGATTAAAATACGCACTTTCCAGAAAAATAGACGTGGTAGTTTCCGTAATCCCGGAATTCATACCACCAAATACCCCGGCAATACACAACGGCTTTTCAGCGTCGCAAATCATGAGATCTTCGCTACTCAATTTTCGTTCTACACCGTCTAAGGTTACAAAAGGAGAACCTTCGGGTAGTGTTTTTACTAAAATTTTACCTCCTTTTATCTTGCCAGCATCAAAAGCGTGTAGGGGTTGGCCTAACTCGTGCATTACATAATTGGTGGCATCTACAAGATTGTTCTTAGGTGTAATGCCAATAGCTCGCAATCTGTTTTTTAACCAATCCGGAGAAGGTTGTACTATGAGATTGCTAAGTGTTAATCCACAATAGCGAGGTGCTAGATCATTGTTGAGAATATCAACATCAATTTTTAAAGATCGGTTCAACACATTAAAATGACTTACGGGCGGTGTTATAAGTTCTTTCTGTATGCCTTTTTGTTTCATTCCGGCCCTAAGATCGCGAGCTACCCCAAAATGACTCATGGCATCGGCCCTGTTAGGAGTGAGGCCAATCTCAAAAACTTCATCATTTTCCAGCTCAAACACCGAAGCGCAAGGCGTGCCTACAGGCAAATCCTCGCTAAGTACCATAATGCCTTCGTGGTTGGTACCTAATCCCAGTTCATCTTCGGCACATAACATACCCTGACTTTCTTCTCCACGGATTTTCCCATTTTTTATCGTTAATTCGGTACCATTACTCATGTATAATGTGGTACCTGCGGTGGCGACGGCTACTTTTTGACCCTGTTGCACATTGGGCGCACCACATACAATTTGCAAAGGCGATTCGCGACCAATAGCAACCGTGGTAAGTTTCAATTTATCGGCATTGGGGTGCTTCTCACAACTGAGCACCTGACCAACGACCACACCTTTTAATCCTCCTTTGACCGATTCGAATGTCGTAACACTTTCCACCTCTAAACCTAAGTCGGTTAAAAGTTCAGCTGTGCGTGATGCCTCCCAATCTATTTTTAAGAACTGTTTTAACCAGTTGTACGAAATCTTCATTACCTATTTTATAAGCACCAAATATAAAACAATGCCCTAAGACATTCAATACGGAGGGTTCCGATTTGCTTTATATTTTTTTAAATGTTTATTTTACAGCCATTAACGAAAAATAAGCATAAGAATGATGCGGAATATAGTAACATTAGGATTGGCTTTATTATTATTATCTTGCCAGAATAAGACCTCTATTGGCATTACAGAGGGCCATTGGTTGGGTCAATTGGATACTATGGATGGCGAAAAGTTGCCTTTTAATTTTAAAGTGATCAAAAACGATTCCGGTGTGCCTATCATAGAAATTTATAATGCCGAAGAGGTTATTACCGTAGATGAAATTGAGTTTTTTAAAGATTCTATCCTTATAAAACTTCCTGTCTTTGAAGGATATCTTAAAGGGGCACTCGGCAAAACAGCGATTACAGGGAGTTTTATAAAAGAAAGTGTGGCAAGAACGGTGCCCTTTACGGCTGTTTTTAACCAAAAAGAGCGCTTTACAACCACGAAAACGCCTGTACAAAATGTGTCGGGGGTTTGGGAAACCGTGTTCAATCCAACAGATGAAACAAAATATATCGCAAAAGGAATTTTTAAACAAGAGGGCACCTCTGTAACAGGCACGTTTAGAACCACAACCGGGGACTATCGTTATTTGGAAGGGGTTATGCATGGCGACTCTATAAAACTTTCCACTTTTGATGGTGCCCACGCCTTTCTTTTTACAGCTCGGGTAACGGACAGTACCATGACGGGTACGTTTTACTCCGGAAATCATTCCAAGGAAATTTTTACTGCAAAAAGGAATGAACGCTATGAACTACCGGATGAGAATTCGCTAACTTACCTTAAGGAGGGTTTTGAAAAACTTTCGTTTTCTTTTCCGGATAGCAACGACACTATGGTATCTTTAGAGGATCCTCAGTTTAAGAACAAGGTGGTGTTGGTGCAAATTATGGGCACCTGGTGTCCTAATTGTTTGGATGAAACAAAGTTTTTGGTAAACTATCTATCACAACATACACATCCGGATCTAAAAATTGTTGGTTTGGCATTTGAAACTGCGAAGACCAAAGCACTGGCGTTTAAATCCATAAACCGATTAAAAGAGCGAATAGGAGTAAACTACCCTATTTTGTTGGCGCAATACGGTACCTCTAACAAGGTGAAAGCACAAGAAAAATTACCCATGTTAGATCATATCATATCCTATCCTACCACTATTTTTATTGATAAAAAGGGGATAGTACGTAAAATTCACACCGGTTTTAACGGGCCTGCCACAGGCGAAAATTACGTTAAGTTTAAGAACGATTTTCAGGACTTCGTTGCCCTACTTCTACAAGAAGAAATCTGATTTTAAGGAGGATACATTTATCGAAATCGCTTTGCCTAATAATACTCAAAAAGGTGAAAAATTTAACATTAAAACAGGGCGATGCACAAAGTATGATTTAGCACCATCAAATTTGATTAAAACCTGATCATTATGACGCTTTCATTATTTTAAAGATATTTATATAATAGTAGATCTTCCTAAGCCAATATTTTCGGCATTGCTGCTAAGGTAGTTATCTGTTTCCACAATATTTGTAGCAATAAAATTCCCTACTTCCTCTGTGGTATGCGTAACCTTCGCATTTAAATCGGGCGTTACTATATTTTTTCGCATAGACTTGTTTACGGCTGCAACCACGGAAGCCGCTTCTTCATCTAACCCAAAATACTGTAACAGCAAGGCTGCCGATAAAATACAAGCGATAGGGTTTGCAATATTTTTTCCTGCTGCTTCCGGATAAGAACCGTGAACGGGTTCAAACATAGCTGTTTCATCTCCCACGGAAGCCGACGGCAACAGACCAATAGAGCCCCCAATAACGCTAGCTTCATTAGAAAGAAGATCGCCAAAAAGCGTATCAGACAAAATAACGTCAAATTGGGTAGGATGTAAAATTATCTGTGTAACCGCATTGTCCACATATAGAAAGTCCAATTCAATGTCCGAATAACTTTCGCCAATCTTAGTCACCACTTTGCGCCAAAGCTTAGAAGAATCAAACACATTGGCCTTGTCTACTAAAGTGAGTTTTTTGCGCCTGCTTCGAGCTGCTTTAAACGCTAAATGAGCTATGCGACTTATTTGTGTTTCCGTATACGCATACACATCGGATGCACTTGTGGCATCGGTATTAAAATTACCATTACCAAAAACGGTACCTCCTGTGAGTTCCCTATAGATCACAAAATCGGTACCCGAGATGATAGATTCCTTGAGTGGCGATTTTTTAACCAAAGTAGGAAAAAATTTTACAGGGCGAATATTGGCAAAAATATCCAGTTCTTTTCGAAGTTTAAACAATCCGTGTTCCGGACGTATCGCTAGGGTAGGATCATTGTCGTATTTTGGATGTCCAACTGCACCATACAACACTGCATCCGACGCTTTGCACACTTGAATGGTTTTTAACGGCAGAGGGTTTCCGGAAATAGACATGGCTTCGGCACCAATAACTGCGGTCGTAAATCTAAAGGAATGATTAAAAGTATCTGCAACGGCATTTAGACATTTAATAGCCTGCGCCATCACTTCTGGCCCAATACCATCGCCTGCTAATACCGCTATTTTTAAGTCCATTTTAGACCAAATTCTCTATATTCACATTGCTTGCTGCGATAATTTTAGGAATATCTTCATCTAGAATTTCCTTTTTTCGGTCTGCAAACACTAAAAATTGTTGGTACACAATGTCTAGCTGTGCTTTGGTTAGTTCGTAGCCTATTTTTTTAGCTCGGTAAGCCAATGCCGCTCTTCCGCTTCTTGCGGTAAGAACGATGGAAGATTCATTGACTCCAACCTCTTCGGGGTCTATAATTTCATAGGTTTCTCTATTTTTAATTACCCCGTCCTGATGAATCCCGGAGCTATGAGCAAACGCATTAGAACCCACAATAGCCTTGTTGGGTTGTACAGGCATTCCCATTTTCTGAGAAACCATTCTACTGGTATCGTACAGCAGTTTACTGTTGATACGCGTATCTAAATTAAGGCTTGGGTGTTGCCGTAAGATCATAACCACCTCTTCTAAAGCGGTGTTCCCGGCACGTTCGCCAATGCCATTTATGGTACATTCTATTTGTCGTGCACCGTTAATAACTCCGGCAATAGAATTTGCCGTAGCCAACCCAAGATCGTTATGGCAGTGACAGGAAAGTATGGCCTTGTGAATACCCGTTACATTTTCTTTTAAATACCGTATTTTTGCACCGTATTCATCCGGTAAACAGTACCCTGTAGTGTCCGGAATATTGAGTACCGTTGCCCCTGCTTTTATAACCGCTTCGCACACCCGAGCAAGAAATTCATTATCCGTTCTTCCAGCATCCTCGGCATAAAACTCTACATCCTCTACAAAAGTTTTTGCAAGGCTAACGGCAAAAACAGCACGTTCTATAATAGCATCTCTAGAAGAGTTAAATTTGAATTTTATATGAGACTCCGAAGTACCTATACCGGTATGTATCCTTGGCTTTTTAGCATGTTTTAGGGCTTGGGCGGCCACTTCTATATCCTTTTGAACTGCACGGGTAAGTCCGCAAACCGTGGCGTGTTTAACGAGTTTGGCTATTTCATTTACGGAGTTGAAATCGCCTGGGCTAGAAATGGGAAAACCGGCTTCGATAATATCTACCCCAAGAAGATCTAGCCGTTCGGCAATTTCCAATTTCTCCTTGGTATCCAATTTACATCCGGGGACTTGTTCTCCATCTCTAAGCGTAGTATCAAAAATTTGTACTATATCTTTACTCATTATATTTACGTAATTTTGAATATCCTTTACGAAGATAGTTTTAAAGGGTGGTCTTAGGAAGGGAAGGCCGTGCTATTTACAACGTTAAAGTAGTTTTTCAAGTACATAATATATTATATAACAGCGATTTAAATAAAATTTATTACGATGACAACGGCTCATAAAGACGCATTGTTTGTGCTGATAAAATCACTCTCAAAATCGGAAAAACGACAATTTAAATTATATGTTGGCCGATTAGGGGTTAATACCGATGCTAAATTCTTGGGATTGTTTAATTTATTAGACAAAATGAAAGAATATGACGAGAAGGTGATTTTGGATAGCGAGATCGTAAAAAAATCGCAGTTATCAAATTTAAAAGCCCACCTCTACAAACAAGTTTTAGTAAGTTTACGACTTAATCCGGTAAACCAGAATATCCGTGTACAAATAAGAGAACAGTTAGATTTTGCTACCATTCTCTATCAAAAAGGCTTGTATAAGCAAAGTCTAAAAATACTGGATAAGGCCAAAACCAACGCTATTGAACACGAAGAGAAAAATATTGCCTACGAAATCGTAGAACTCGAAAAAGTTATTGAAACGCAATATATTACCCGAAGCATTCCCGACAGGGCAGACGAACTCGCACTACAAGCAAAGCAACTTTCTGCGCAAAACGTAATGGCCAGCAAGTTGTCTAACCTTTCCTTGCAATTATATGGGATGATGCTAAAGGTGGGCTATGTGCGAAGTAATGAGGATCTTCAAAAAGTGAAGAATTATTTTGAGAGCCATTTACCGGAATACAGGATCGAGGAATTGGGTTTTCGTGAAAAATTATGGCTCTACAAGGCTCATTTGTGGTACAGTTTTTTAATACAGGATTTTTTATCGTGCTATAAATATGCCAATAAGTGGGTAGATTTATTCTACGAACAGCGGGAAATGATTTATTTGAACCCGGTGTTTTATTTAAAAGGTAATAATTATTTGCTAGAGTCTTTGTTCTATGTAAAATACAGTTCGCAGTTTAGAGAAACATTGGAACGTTTGGAGCAGATGGTAGAAAGTGCCTATTTTCCTAAGAATGACAACATTAGCTCCTTGGCTTTTCTGTATCTGAATTCTAACAAGCTTAATCTTCATTTTTTGGAAGGCACCTTTGATAAAGGCCTTTATTTGGTAAAGATCATAGAATACGGTATTGGGAAACACAAAGATAGAATCGATGAGCACCATGTAATGGTGTTATATTACAAAATTGCCTGTTTGTATTTTGGTGTTGGCGATAATAAAAGTTGCATTCAGTATCTCAAAAAAATCATTCTCAACAAAAATCTAAAAATGCGCGAGGATCTTATGTGCTTTGCACGGGTTTTAAGTTTGGTGGCACATTATGAAGCGGGGATGGATTATCATTTGGAAATTCAACTAAAAAGCACCTACAAGTTTTTATTAAAAATGAATGACATGCATGCCGTTCAGAAGGAAATGATTAAATTTTTAAGAAACTTAGGCAATATTTATCCCCACGAGCTGCGAGGCGAATTTGAAAAATTATACAATCAACTAAAAAAATACGAAAACCACCCGTACGAAAAACGGGCGTTCTTATATTTGGATATTTTATCTTGGCTAGAGAGTCATCTAAAAAACCGACCTGTGGCGCAAATCATACGCGAAAAAGCGATGTCGGTAACCCGATAATTGGGCAACAAAAACCGCTTTATTACACATAAATAAAATGTAATTTAAAGGCAGGAGTCCCAAATGGGATCTTTGGGCGGTGGGGCAATAAATTGCATCAATTCCTTTTTTACCGGATGTACCAGCACTAAAGAACGTGCGTGTAAGCAGATGCCACCATCCGGATTACTTCGATCAAATCCATACTTTAGATCCCCTTTTATAGGGCATCCTATTGCAGTCAGTTGCGCACGTATTTGGTGATGACGCCCTGTCTCTAGGTCTATTTCCAATAAAAAAAGAGTGTTTAATTTTTTCAGAATGCAATATGTTAAGATGGCTATTTTACTGTCTGCCACTTCATTGCGGTGTGCATAGGACTTGTTTTGTTTGGTATTCCTCGTTAACCAATGTACAAGTTTAGCCTTTGGGTGCTCTGGTGCGCGTTGCACTACAGCCCAATAGGTTTTGGTAGCTTCCTTGGCAGCAAAAATTTTATTTAGCCGGGTCAGTGCTTTAGAAGTTTTAGCAAACACGACAATTCCGGAGGTAGGCCGATCTAGGCGATGGACAACGCCCAAAAACACGACACCTTCTTTATTGTATTTTATTTTCAGGTATGTCTTTACCAATTCACTTAAAGGAATATCTCCAGATTTATCACCCTGAACAATATCGCCAACCCTCTTATTTATCACTATGATATGATTGTCTTCGTAGAGCACTTGTAAGTTATCTGCGTTGGATTGTATTGCCCTTGGTTTGTTGGTCATCGGTTTCAATACTGCTCCTCGTTATTAGGAAAGTCTCGACTTTTTACATCGCTTACGTATTGGGAAATAGCAGCGCCCATTTCCTCATATAAATTCATATATCGTCTTAAAAAACGCGGGTTAAACTCTTGTGTAATACCCAACAGATCATGTAATACCAAAACTTGACCGTCTACCCCGTTTCCTGCACCAATACCAATAATTGGAATACGTACACTTAAGGCCACTTCTTTGGCTAGTTTTGCAGGTATTTTTTCTAGAACGATAGCAAAACAGCCCGCCTTTTCCAGAAGAATAGCATCATCTTTTAATTTTTGAGCTTCTAATTCTTCCTTAGCCCTTACGGTATAGGTTCCAAATTTATAGATGGATTGTGGGGTAAGGCCCAAATGACCCATTACGGGAATACCAGCATTTAAAATTCGTTTTACGGATTCTCTAATTTCGGAACCGCCTTCTACCTTAACGGCATGAGCACCACTCTCTTTCATAATCCGAATAGCAGAACGTAGTGCTTCTTTAGGATCACTTTGGTAGCTGCCAAAAGGAAGATCTACTACTACTAAGGCGCGGTTTACGGCACGAATTACCGAAGAGGCGTGATAAATCATTTGATCCAACGTTATGGGTAAAGTGGTTTCATGACCCGCCATAACGTTACTGGCAGAGTCGCCCACCAAAATAACATCGATCTGCGCCGCATCTACAATTTTGGCCATCGAGTAATCGTAAGCAGTTAGCATGGATATCTTTTCGCCCAATTGCTTCATATCCACCAGCGATTTTACAGTGATTCTTTTATATTCTTTTTTGGAAACTGACATTTGTAGTATGTTTTGAGATTCTAAAAGTAAGGAGTTTTGTTGAGATTGTTGCGCAAAACATACATGCGGATATTTGCAGGGTACAACGAAATACAACCAATACCCCGAAAGGGAATCTTGTTCACCATACATCTTGAATACCTGCGTAGCGAAATTTAATACGCAGTATAGTATATTTGCAATGGCAGATTCCTTTGGTACAAAACACAACGTTTATTTGCTATTATGAATGGCTGTAATACCAACGAAGTACTTATGATGCCATGCTGCAATGAAAAAAGGAAGCAAGAAACACGAAGGTTTGTTCATATTAAATAAATTGACTTAGGCACTTTGTTATTAGATGTAAAGTTAGTAAATTAGGGCAAATAATATCTTATACTATGGAGCAAAGATTCAAAAGCCTCTCCCTTTTTGAGTTTCAAGAACGGTTCTCTACCACTGAGGCCTGCCTTGCGTACCTCTCGGAGCTCAAATGGGGTAACGGTTACCGCTGCCAGAAATGCGGTCATAGAAATTTCTGTAACGGCGTTCCCGCGGGCTCACGGCAATGTACCAGTTGCAACTATACAGAGTCCCCCACAGCAGGTACGCTGTTCCACAAAGTGAAGTT
>NZ_JAYEEQ010000023.1:0-49435 GCF_034651555.1 Aurantibrevibacter litoralis
ACATCAGCATACATTTGCTTGAGCCTAACGTTTTCTACTTCAAGTTCCTTTAAACGTTTTAACTGTTGCTGTTCCATTCCTCCATACTTCTTGCGCCAATAATAGATGGTGCTCTTGTCGATTCCCAATTCCCTTGATACTTCTGGAACCCCACGTCCCTGTTCGATTTCCTTTAGAGCCTTCACGATCTGGCTCTCACTAAACTTGCTGCTTTTCATTGTGACAATTTGAATTTAAAGTTAATAAATTCGAATTTTAAACTGTCCTATTTTTGGGGAAGGCTACAGTAAGCCTGCGCTGTCCTTTCCTTTTTTCAAGGATTTGCTTTTTACCAAAATCCCGTTTTTGCCCCTCTATACCAACGTGGGAAAGACCCTTACCAAGGGTATTTGCTATAGCCTAGTAGAAAGCCAGTCCCCCATGGAAAAAAAAGGGGTTTTTCTGGTTTATGATGTACCCACCTATTATAATTTGGAGAACAGCACAAAAGGGGCTGGCCTTGGCAAATACCAGGTAACACAATACCCTGGATATCTATGTGAACTGAATGGCTATACCGACCTAAACCATTTTATGAGGGATACTTTCGGCAAAAGGACAAACGGAAAATTCAACCGGTACAGAAGCCGACTGGCAACCTGTTTTGACATAAGGCACCGTATGTTTTACGGGGAAATGGCCGCAACCGAATATGATTTTATCTTTGGCCACTTTAAGCGGCTGTTGGACAAACGTTTTGCGGACAAAAAGATAGCCAATAACCATCTGAATCCTACGGAATGGGGCTTTTATGGCGAAGTGGTCCTTCCGATGCTTCGAAAGAAGGAGGCCGCCCTGTTCGTAATCTACAATGGGGAGACTCCCATAGCCGTAACCCTGCTCTATATAATGGATACCGTGGTGATCGATGCCATCCCTGTTTTTGATATCGATTTTAAAAAGTTCAATTTGGGCACCGTTGCCCTTATGGAATTGGTGGCGTGGTGCATTGACAACGATTTTAAAGCCTTGGACCTCTCCAAAGGCTTTTACGAATACAAGACCCGATGGGCAAAAAAACGGTACGATTTTGAATACCATATAATTTTCAGCAAGGGACATTTTATAGCTGAGGTACTTGCCGTACTAATGAAAGCGTATTTTAAGTTAAAACACTATCTGAGGACAAAAAAACTGAATGAAAGATTTCATAGGGTCGCCTTTTTCCTGAAAAGACCCGGTACGGATGCTGGTTGCATACCAATTCAATTTGAATTTGACAGTGGCAACGTGGAACATTCGGATGGGAATGTTGAAAAAATCGCAATCCATGGGGAAAACCAATCGCATTGGCATCCCATGGTATATGAATTTGCCTACCTATGCTCGGAAAAGTTCAACGACATCGACCTGTACAGGATAAGAGGCTCCGCTACGGAATTCTGGCTGAGAGGCAAACGGAGCCAAAAAAAAGTGATCCTAAAAAGCAGTTAAACAATTGGAAACATCCCATTCCCCAAATAAAATGAAGTACGGAACGGTTAAGGACAAAGTACATAAATCCATTTGGCAGCGGCTGAAACATTTGCTTTTGCCCACTTCTACATCCATGGTATTTGATTTGTTCCAAGAAGATAAGATTGCACATTTCTATACCGGTACCGTACAAAATACCCTAACCCATAACTATTTGGCCACGTCCAATGCCTTTGACCCGAAATTTGATGAGGGCCACGTTTTCTTGGTGAAGGACATACCGTCGTTTTTGCAATTAACCATAGACACCACCGCACATGGCAGGCAACATCGTTGCATTGAACAGTACAAGGGGTATTTGGTGGATATAAGCAATAGCAAAGACCTAAACGACTATTTGGATTCCCATCTGAGCAGTAGAAACCGGAAAAACCTGAGAGCCAAACAGCGAAAACTGGAGGAATCGGGGACTATTTCCTATACCTTTCATTTTGGTGAAATTGACAAATCAGAGTACGACCGCCTTTTCGATGCTTTTTATCGGCTTTTGGAAAAAAGGTTCCACGAAAAGAAAATGTACAACAAAAACCTGGTACAATGGCACTATTATCATGCATTGGCCTATCCTTTGATTTTGGCCAAAAAAGCGTCGCTCTTTGTGATCTATGATGGCGACAACCCCATAACCCTTACACTTAACTTTCACAAAGGAGACATTGTATTCAGTGCCATACAGACCTATGACATTGCTTATTCCGGCTATAATATGGGCGATATTAGCATGGTAAAGCATTTGGAATGGTGTAAAAGCCTTAATGTGGCTCTGTTTGATCTTTCCATGGGCGTTACGGATTACAAACTAAAATGGTGCAACCGTACGTACTCGTTCCATTATCAGCTATTTTATAGCAAAAGTTCCTTGCTGGCACACATTGTCTTGTACTATACGTTACTAAAATTGCGTTTAAAACAGTACCTAAGGGACAAACATATCATCGGAAAACGGTTTCAGTACGACACCTTTTTTTATAAAAAACAAGTAAAGAAGCTTAAAAATTACGATTGGAAGGCGTCCAATTGTACCGAAGTCCAAAATTAAAGAGTAGTATGTGGTACGATAAAAGGATTCCTATATCAAAACCCTTGAATTTTCTGAATCTGCTTTTGGAAGAAAGAAAGGTGGCCTTCCCTTATGTCAAGATTACCCATACCCTCTGCGATAGGGTCGTTTATGACAAACCCCGGATAGAACCACCGCCTTTGAACAGTACTATTTTAACCGTTTTAGATGTACCCAGCTATTTAAATCTGGAAACAGCAGCCTTATCGGGTTTGAAAATGCATAAAATACCCACCTACAAAGGAAGTCTGATCACATTGAAAAACTATAGGAATCTGGACGATTATCTTAAAAAGAATTTTAGTTACAGCCGAAGATCGAAATTGAGGATGTACCGAAAAAGACTGGAACAAACCTTCCCCATCACCTATAAAGCGTTTTACGGGGACATCGCCAAAACCGAATATGATGGGATTTTTGAGGCTTTGCACAACATGTTGGATCAACGTTTCGCACAAAAACAAACCACCAACGACGATCTGCAACGCTGGAATGTGTACTTGGAAAAGGCGTATGCCCTAATCCTTAAAAAAGAAGCTTGTCTCTTTGTTATCTACGATGGCGAAAAACCTATAAGTATTTGCCTTAATCTTATTTTCGACAAAACGATTTTTGGCTATATCCGTGCCTACGACATCGATTATAGCAAATTCGCTCTGGGTTTCACGGATTTACTGGTGCAATTAGAATGGTACTTTGCCAATGGTTTCGAGATTTTCGACCTCCTCAAAGGGGAATACGATTATAAGACCAAGCTCACCGATGGCTACTACTATTTTGAAAAATACCTCGTGTACGGGACTGGTAGTCCCATAACCGTGCTAAGGGGAACATGTAAATTGATAGGGGTAAAAACCTTTTATAGCCTTTACCGTCTTCTTAAAAAATGGAAGGTAAACACATACTACCATAAACTACGATCGGTATTCCACAAAAAACAGGTTTCCCAAATTGAAAAGTGCTTTGAGATTAGCGATATCGATCTTGTGGATTATGGCGATGTGAAGGCAAAAGAACCTGAGCTTACAGAACTAGATCTGTATTCGGACAACCTTGCGTTTTTAAGAAAACCGATTTATGATTTTCTGTACGCCAACCGGGAACACAGAAATGAAGTACACGTATGGGGCTGCCCCAAAAAAAAAGACCTATTTTATATTGTAGGAAAAACTAAAGTCCAACAATTGGTGTTTAACCTTCCCAAGGAAAATAGGATCTTGGAAAAAACAAACATGTACAATTAACAAACCCACAATATGGCATATTTACGGGACAATAAAAGCACCATAACTCGGTTTTTCCTGGAAAACTTTTTGAACAAAAGAGACCTTTACCCGTTTTATACCAAGGTAACCAATACGCTTTCAAAAAAGGTCATCTACGATCGTGAAATACCTAAAAATATGGAATTTCGGCATAAGACCTATGTCCTAAAAGACGTGCCCAATTATCTTTATGCCGAAATTCCGGAGATCTATGATGGCTTAAAAATAAATCGAATAGCTACTTATGAGGGATTTGCCATTGATTTAAAACAATACCAAAACCTTGAGGACTACCTAAAATTCCAATTGGGTAAAACCAGCAGATCCAAAATAAGACGTTACCAGAACCGGTTGGAAACTTGTTTTGACATCTCCTATACTTTTTATTATGGCGAAATAGCCCAAGCAACTTACGATGATCTGCTTGACCGGCTCAAGACCATGTTGGAACGGCGGTTTGAAGAAAAAAAGGAAGCCAATTACGAACTTCAACACTGGGAAAGTTTCCATTGTACCATGCGACCGCTCATCTTGGAAAAAAAGGCGTTTTTATTTGTAATTTACGATGGGGACAAAGCCATTGACATTACCTTAAACGTAGTCTATGACGATATGGTCTTCTCCAATATTAGTTCCTATGACGTGGATTACGCCGCTTTCAGTCTGGGAACCATAGATATGGTGAAACATATAGAATGGTGTTTTGACCAAAATTTCGGGATCATAGATCTTTTAAAAGGTTACCATTATTACAAAAAAAGGTGGATCAATTGCATTTACACCTACGAAAGGCATATCATCTACGATTCCAATTCGTTCGTTACAAGCTGCCGAGCCAAAATAAAGACCCTAAAAGTCTCCCTTTTTTACCATTTTTTCAGGTGGGTCAAGAAATGGAGACTAGATGAACCTATCCAAAAGTTTAAAACTTATCGGTACACAATTAAAACAAAGACAAGGCCATTGGCGTTGGAACCCGAGGTAATGATGGAACCCTATCCCCCAACGGTTCCGGAAGATCGTCTGGAGCTCATATCCATTAAAAGCGATACCTATCGTTTTTTGAGGAAATCCGTATATGGTTTGGCGTACGGTTCCTCCGAAAAGGCAGATACCATAAAGGTGTTTCGGTTTTTGGACCGGACAGATGCCTATTTGGTGGCAGGAAAACATAAGAAAGTAGTGCTAAAGGTCAGTAACGTTCAAAACAACAAATGAATAAAGTAAGCTTGGATTTTTTTGAGCAACTGTTTGAAAAGGAAGATGGCCTTCCTTCGATCATCCCCGAGATACGGTTTAAAGATGACGGAAGCCCTGTATATCATTCTGCCACAAGGGATACCGGGACCTTATTGCCCAAAAAACTGCATTCCATAAAATTTGTGCCCGATTACCTCCATCTTAAACTTCCCATGGATGGTTTTACCCTTGAAACGTTTGGGCAGGTCAAAGGATATTCGGTAAACGTAACAGGTTTTACGGATGTGGGGGCCTATTTGAAAAGTCAGTTTAAATCGAACGCCAAGACCATTAAAAGGTACGTTACCCGTCTGGAAGCCTGTTTTCCCATATCGTACCGTTTGTTCTACGGTGAAATATCGCAAACGGAATACGATCATATCCTGGATACCTTGGAGCAGATGCTGCGCAACAGGTTTATGCAGCGCAGGGACAGCGATGAAAGTCGGAAAAAATGGGATAGGGTAAGAAAGGAAACCTTCGATTTTATCCATGCAAAAAAAGCCTCCCTTTTTGTGATCTATGATGGGATCAAACCCATAGAAATATCTATAAATTACCATTTTAAGAACATACTGTTCAGTTCCATTTCCTCTTATGACATCTATTATTCTAAGTTTGGTTTAGGTCATGTAGAAATCTATAAACAACTTGAATGGTGCATGAACAATGGTTATAAAATATTTGAAATGGGAAGGGGCGATCTGGACTACAAACGAAGATGGAGCAATACTATATACACTTTTGAGCAGTTTGTCCTAACGCCAAAAAATAATCCCGGTGCCTACCTTCAATCTATTTTCTTAAGTAACTTTCTACGCTTGAAAGGGTATCTGAAATCGAAGAAGGTACACCTTTATGTAAAGAGATTAATAGAGGTAATTACAAGGAATGTTACAGCACATAGGGCGGAAGTGACCTATAAAATTGAGGAATTGCCGTCGCAATCAATAAAGTCCTGCCAACCCAAAATAGACCTTGACGATAGTGCCTATGAATTTCTGCGGAAACCCGTTTATGATATCTTATATCAGAAGACCATCCCTATTTCGAAGATTTCGCTCTATGAGGTTCAAAAGGAGAGACACTATATATTGGAAAGCCAGAAGGAACAATACGTCATTTTACTTAAACCCAACATTTAGATTTGAACCTATGAGCAAATCGCAGTTTGATTTTTATTTTGATCTTTTTGAGCGTGGCTCCATACCTCCCTTTTATAATAAGATTTTGTTTACAGAAGGTAAAGACGCACCAATAGACGACTTACAGCAGAAAAAAAAGAAACTAATGAGGGATAATGGCCTAGTTCCCGTTAGCAACGTTCCCTCATATCTAGACCCAATACTCAAGTCCGGCCTAAAATCCATAAAATTTTTCCAAGGAAAAGGATACGCCATCCTATTGAAAGACCATTCAACAATGGATATGCTATTTGCCCAGCATTACCGATCTAAATTTCGAATTGGGGTTAAGCGATCGATATCCCGTTTGGAAGCATGTTTTTCTATTTCGTACAAAATGTATCACGGGCATATTGAAAAAAGAGACTATGATTTTTTGATGTCCAGTTTGAGAAAAATGTTAGAGCGAAGATTCCAACAATTGGGTGAGAAAAATGATCGTTTACAAGAATGGACAAGATTTGAGGGATTGCTTTACCCATTGATAAACTCAAATAAAGCTTCAATTTTTGTCATCTTTGACGATAAGAAACCTATTGATATTGCATTCAACTACCATTTGCCCCCACTTTTTTTCAGTGCCGTATCGTCCTATGATATCGACTATTCCAAATTTGGACTGGGTAACATAGACCTATACAAGCAGGTAGATTGGTGCCTAAAAAATGGTTATGGGATTTTTGATATGGGTTTTGGAGATCTGGAATACAAATTGAAATGGGCCAACCATACGTATGATTTTGAACGTCACCTTGTATTCGGAAATGACGCTTTAAATAAGGTTAAAGTTTACTATATAAAAATGCTTTACCATTGTAAGGCCTATTTAAAATCAAAAAACATTGATGCACTTTACAAAGCTATTAAGATCGTTCTTAAAGGGGGAAAAAAAAAGCGCAAAACCCTAGCGAATACCGAAACCACATTTTCTGATTATAAAATAGTTCCGTTTGCAAAAACGGAAAAACATCAGGACTTGGTTCAACTTGATCCCAACGATGCTGGTTACACCTTTCTACGTAAACCCATTTATGATTTCCTGTATTCCCATACCGAACACATTTCAAATGTTGCGGTATTTGAACTGGAACCTTATAAAACCTATTGGATGAAAGGGAAGGAAAACAGCCAAACCATTACGTTCACCACTTAACCAAAAAGACCTATACGCCGAAATATGAAATTTGTGCAGAAAGAAGAAATGGAATTGTTCTCGAAAATTTTTGAGGAAAACCTGGTTCCCCAAATCTATTCGGGCATTTCTTATGCCAACGAATTTGTGGACAATCCTTTATTCCCCGCACATATAGTGGACGAACATGGTATTTACTCCTTGCGATTGGTCCCCGGTTACTTCACCTTGGCCCTTAACGATAAATTCCGGGCAAAAAAAATCACGCAATTCAATTGGAGCTACACCATTATTTTGGATTCGGTTTTACATGTGGATGCCTACGTAAAAAGCAGGTTTGGCCCTAAAGCCACAAATATCAGGAAGTCCGTAAACCGATTGGAAACCTGCTTCGATATCAAATATACCATGTATTGCGGTGAGATCGAACCTGAAACCTATCTCGCCCTAATGGATTCCATGAAAGACATGTTGGAACGAAGGTTCCTGCAAAGGGAAGAAAACCACAAAGAACTTATACGATGGAGCCACCTGTGCGAAACAACCCACTCCCGGATTTTGGAAAAAAAAGCCTCACTTTTTGTGATCTACAATAAGGATGCCCCTGTAGTCATCTCCTTGAACCATCATTTCGATAAAATCCTTTTTGGTGCCATTTCGGCCTATGACATCGACTATGCAAAATTCGGAATGGGACATATACTCATTTACAAACAACTGGAATGGTGCTTGGTGAACGGATTTAAAATCTTTGAAATGGGGGTGGGCGGCATGGATTATAAACGCCGATGGAGCAACGCTGTGGCCCATTTTGAGCACCATATCGTTTATCCCTGCGATTCCGCTTTCCTGAAATGCTATGCCTATTTGGAGTTTTTGAAAATAAGGGTGAAGGAATATCTTAAATCGAAGAACGTCAATACCCATTACAGCAAGTTCAAATCCCTTGTTTTAGGCCCCAAAAAAGGACAAAACAGATGTGATCCCCCAAAAATAACCTACCATGTTGAACCATTGTCGAAAATGCCCCTTATGACCGATGCCCATAAAGTAAACCTCTACGTCCAACCCTTTGCCTTTCTGCGCAAACCGGTATACGATTTTCTCTTCACGCATGCCGAACATGTAAATGATGTGGAGGTATTTGAGCTGGTTAAAGACAGTGTTTACCTTATCAAAGGCAAATCCACGTCCCAGAAAATACATTTGGGAAAACAACCATAAACATTTCCTAACCAACAGGTTTATTGGAAACCCGGGGTTTATTTTTATGATGGATTCAAAAATCGTTATCCCGATCGGGAGGGAGAAAAGTACATCGAGAATGGGTTTTTGAATCCAAAATACGTCAGTTCGAGTTAGTTTTCATTTTCCAAAGCGCAGCGGAGAAAAATAAAAAACAGTATCGAGAACGGCTCAGGGACACTGCCGAACAAACCCGGTCTTAATACATCCCGCAAAAGCGGGACACTCTACCTTACAACGAGGATTTTATCGAAAACCAGCATTTTGAATCCAAAAAAACAATAGCATAACGAACCATAAGGAGGGGGAAGGCACCTGAATACTCCCTACACAACGGTACAGGTCGAAAACCATGTTTGTTTTGCCAAATGGTATGGGCTTACAAAATTGAATGCAAAACCTTGTAAGCGTTTCACCTGTCCAAAAGTTATCGAGACTATGTGTCAAGGAACATTTTATTTCCTAATAATTCGAAAGCTCTGTAGATGCCGCAACTTGTTTGGCCGCTTGTTCATGCCCATAACACGTCCAATGATGATCATCGGCAAATGACCAGCTTTTGGTACTGTTTTTTTTCAAAAGTAAGTTCTTAATACCATGATCGGATACCAGTTCTACCAATTCAGAGCTGGTTTCCGGCCTAAAGACAAGTATAAGGTTATCCGTCCTATAATTTTCCTTAACATACTTCAGAAGCTCGTGGTACAATTCAAACGAATTTGATGTTTGTGAGGTGGTGGTTTGTTCGGATTTCTTTACAAATATATTCCTGAAGTTCAGTTTAATTGGAAATCTGTTGTACAGGTAATATGCAAATTTCCAATTGTATAGAATTAACTTCAGTTTAGGAGATTTCATTTTTCCGGGAATTAATTTGCCATCCGCTACGTTCCATTGGGTAATATCCGATTTCGCTTTTATATCAGAGATACTTTCCTCAAAATCATTATCGCTTACATACAAAATTTGAAATTTAGGATTAAGATATTGGTTCTGTTCGCTAATTTCCATAGCCCCTATAAAAGAAACGCCCGACCGTGCGGTTTCAAAAAAGTTCATATTTGGCAATTGATCCTTTAATAAACTGCCTTGATGGCAACTATCCGGGTTCATTAGGTTTTCTATAAAAGAATCTCCTATCACCGTAACCAAAGGATCCCATTTGCCGGGTAATGGCCCTGGCCATCCTTTTTTATTAATTTGCCATTGATGTTTGCCTCCCTTCCAATAACCTGTTTGGGAAGGAATGTATTTTTGTATGCCATCTTCACCAATTTGACGTCTAGGGATATCTGATGTGACAAAGAAGAGTCGTGATACAATTTCGGCTACCACTAGTCCTATAAAAAAATATAACATTCCTTTTAAAATAAACTTCTTCATTAGAACTGAAAATAAATAAAAGATTGTTTAACATTGACATCATAAAAAACAAATAGAGCACCAATGATTACAAGGTAAAGTGTAGCTCGTACTGCTCTATTTTTAAAATTAAACGGATTTCTCTCATCTTTTCGAATGATATATTCGTAGATGACAAAGACTAAAATAAGAATAAAATATTGGGTCATATCTTTACCATAGGGATGTACATAATTTTCAAAATGCCTTTCCGTGAAAATTCTGTTTATGAACGAAAATGAATCCCCAAGCGAATCGGAACGAAAAAAAATACGTGAAAATGTTACTAGAGCAAATGTTGTTAACACTTGTATTATTTCGATCACGGAAGGAAATATAGAATTTTGACCAATTACACTGTTTTTATACATTGTATTTCTTCCCATTAAAAAAACAGGAATATAAGCTAAAGCATGAATGCCTCCCCAAAATATAAAGGTCCAATTGGCTCCATGCCAAAAACCGCTTACTAAAAATATGATACAGATATTTCTAACCGAAAGAATTTTAGAAACTCTTGAACCTCCCAAAGGCACATATAAATAGTGCCTAAACCATGTAGATAAGGACACATGCCAGCGCTGCCAATATTCCGCGACGTTTCTTGAAAAATTTGGAAATTTAAAATTAGACATTAATTCTATACCAAAAAGCTTGGCCGTACCTATAGCAATATCCGAATAACCACTAAAATCACCATATACTTGAAAACTAAAAAAAATGACACCCATAATTAAGGTGGACGAAGAATATATTTCCTGATTGACAAAAATATCATCCACAATTGGGGCTAAACTATCCGCAATTACCACCTTTTTAAACAAACCCCAAAGTATTAATTTTAACCCTTCCGTATTTTGATTGTAATCGAACCTTTTGTCTTTTGTTAGTTGAGACAATAGATTAGAGGCTCTTTCTATAGGGCCGGCAACGAGTTGGGGGAAAAAAGAAACAAATGTTGCAAAAGACAGAAAATCTCTGGTAGGTTTAATACGATCGTAATAGATGTCTAAAGAATAAGACATAGTTTGAAATGTATAAAAAGAAATCCCAACAGGTAAAATAATATGAAGTGTCCATGAACTAGTGGCTGTATAACCAAAAAGTTGAAAGAAATCTAATAAAGATTCAGTAAAAAAATTAAAATATTTAAAAAAACCAAGTAAACTTAGGTTGAATAATACGCTGACCCATAGCCATATTATCTGAATATTTTTTTTATTGCGACTATTATGTATTTTGATGCCCACAAAATAATCTACCACAGTACTGGCCAGAATTAGGCTCAAAAATCGCCAGTCCCATAGCGCATAAAAGAAATAGCTGGCAAGGAGAAGTAAAATATTCTGCGCCTGTAACCTACCTTTCAATAAAATCCAATACATAAACCAGATTGTGGGTAAAAACAGTGCAAATTGAAATGAATTAAATAACATAAAACTTGGTCTAAGATGAGACTTAAAAAAAACGGAGGCTAGAACCTCCGCCTTTTGAATTTCTATTTTGTAAATCTACTTTTTTATCTCCAATCTCAATAAAATCCTAAAACCCAATAATCTCAAACTCGGACCTTCGGTTTACGGCATGCTTTTGTTCCGTGCAACGGGTATGATCGTCACATTCATTAAGGAGTTGGGTTTCGCCGAACGCTTCTTTACTTATGCGATTTTCGGGTAGGCCTTTGGCCAATAAATAATCCACTGTTCTATTAACCCTACGCTCTGACAACCACATATTATAGGTTTCCGGACCTCTGGAATCGGTATGCGAGGTAACTTTAATATGCAGTGCCGGATTATTTTCCATAAGTACGGTTAATTTATCCAATAGTTCCTTATACGGTTTGTTGAGATACGAGGAATTGAAATCGAAATACACATTGCCTAAATTTCGGATCTCGTTCTGGAGCTGTTCCTTTCGTCTTTCGGCATCGGCTTTTTCCTTTTCCAAAGCCGCCAGGCGTGCCTTTTCCTTTTCGTGTGCCAAACGCTCTGCTAAAAGTCGGGCTTCTTCCTCGGCCTTGTGCGCTGCATCAATAGAATCTTGAACCCTTTGATTTTCTTCAAGCAAAGCTAACTTTTCCAGTCCCTTTTTAGAAATTTCTTTCTCCACGCCGAAACGGTATACCACGCCTGCGGTATGTTGCAATTGTTTGGTAGATTTTTGATCTTCGCCCAAGCCCCATTTCCCCATTGTATGAAAATTGAGTCCCCAGCGATCATTGAACCATGTATTGAATCCAAAACCGGCATTCGCTGTTGTTCTTCCAATAGATCCTATAGATGTGTACCCGGCACCTATCTGAATAAAAGGATCGAACCAACCAGTTTCTCCGATAATTTTATTGAGATCATAGCTAAGCATCCCGTCAATGGCAACGTAATCCCTTTCGGTCTCATTTATGCGCCCATCGATCTTTTTCCCTACCCGGTATTCTGTATAAGACCCGATAACGGTGGCGCGGAGCCCATTTTTAAAGGCTCTTCCTACACTTACCGACGAGGGGTACGGCACCATGTTCCAGGTATCATCTATATTCAAGAAATCGCGTCCAAAAGGAGTGGCAGAATCGTCTACGATATTAATACCTAGCCCAAAGAACCAATAACTGGTAACGATGCTGTCTTTGGCTGTTAAGGTCAATTCTTGTGCTTGATTGTAGTTTGGGAAAAATCCCACTAAAATAATAAGCAGTAAAAGGGTGTACTTTTTCATCATGAATACAGATTTGGGGCTGATCAGAATCAAAATTAGTACGAAAGCACTAAGGCAAAAACAAAATTCCTTGAAGTGTAGGAATATTCGATAGCTGGTATTGGGAAATAGGCATACCGATAATAGCGGTACTTTATCGATATGTATGTGGACTGATCTTCTCAATAGCGCAAGGTTTAAACCATGGGCTATAATATAAATGAGGTTCGCTAAAACTCATGGTCTTGCCGTATTTCGGAACATACTCAGGGGTGTTCCCTAAAAACAATGCTTTTTTCGGTAATGGGATGTGTGTACACCCTAAAAAATCCACCAGAAGCCGCAGTTGTATTGTTGCTTTTCTCCCGATACGGCTGTTCGCCAAAAACAAGGTGATTCTCGGTTTCAGCAAGGGGTATCATTTCTGTGGTTTCTCCGGCGGCACTCATCAATCCAAAATAAACCAATACCATATTTCGTTCAAAATCTACCTCGGGTACCGCTAAGCCAGGTTTTCGGGTTTGATTAATTTTCGAAAAGAATTTTTTAAGGGCGCCTGCGTTCCTAAAAATAAGTATTTTTTCTGGATAATCTCCGATGTAGAAATCGCTTAAAAGAAGGTGCAATCCTTCGGGATTTTGTATATCTTGGCTGGTTTGCTTTTGACTTTTACAGGAAATTACGCCTAGCAACAAGGATAAAAAAAGGATTTTAAAGTTGGGGTGTCGCATTGTTAAATCGTTGGTTATACGCCTTGGTATACACGGCCTCATACAAAGGCAAGACTTTTGAAATATCAAATTTCTGAGCTGTTTTGGCGGCATTTTTCTTGAATTTTTCCAATATGGCATCATCACTAAGAATGCGCAGGGCATTTTCGGCCATGTCGTCGATATCACCTACATTGCTTAGGTATCCGGAAACACCGTGCATATTCACTTCCGGAATACCTCCTGTATTGCTCGATATTACAGGAACTTCATTCACCATAGCTTCCAAAGCTGCCAAACCAAAACTTTCTGATTTTGAGGGTAACAAAAACAAATCGGAAAAACACAAAATACGATCTATTTCATTGCTATTTCCTAAAAAGATTACTTTTTTGGCAATACCCAATTGTTCGCATAAATTTTCGGCATCCTGCTTTTCAGGCCCTTCTCCTACCATAATTAATTTTGCCGGTATGCGCTGTTGTATCTTATTGAAAACGTGAATAATATCCGGAATGCGTTTTACTTTTCTAAAGTTGCTGATATGGGTTACAATGCGTTCGTGATCTTCGGCCATTAGAGAGCGCTGACAATCGGTGAAATGCGTGCTGTACTTGGTAGTGTCTATAAAGTTGGGTATTACTTCTATAGGTTTCGTAATATCAAATATTTCCATCGTACTTTTTCGAAGATCTTCGGAAACCGCGGTGACTACATCCGATTTATTGATGCTAAACGTTACTGCCGGTTTGTATACCGGATGCTTTCCTACCAAGGTAATATCTGTACCGTGCAAGGTGGTAATCATGGGGATAAGAATTCCTTCTTCCTCTAATATCTTTTTTGCCATATAGCCGGCATACGCATGCGGTATAGCGTAATGTACATGCAGCACTTCAATACCGTAGAGCTTTATCGTATCTACCAGTTTGCTGGACAACGCCAACTCATAGGGTTGGTAATGAAATAAAGGATATTCCGGCACATGCACCTCATGGAAATGGATATTCGCACTTAGAAGCCCCAGTCTCACGGGCTGTTTATAGGTTATAAAATGAATTTCGTGACCTCTATTGGCTAATGCAATGCCCAATTCGGTGGCCACCACGCCGCTACCTCCAAAGGTAGGGTAACACACTATTGCTATTTTCATTTGTTCCTTTTTCTCACTGTTTAGGTATGCCATCTTAGGTAAATACCCCTCACTGTTTTTACAAAACTACGGTTTAATTTAAAATGGCATCGTAAATTGCCTTTTGAATGCGCACCCGTAATCCGGATTTCGCCAACAGCGTGTTCGTGGCTGAAGGGTAGGTTCTGTTAGACAAAAACACATAGACCAATTCTTCATCCGGATCGGCCCAGGTGTAGGTTCCAGTGAAACCACTGTGTCCGAAGCTTTTCCGTGAAACACAGCTACAGGCTGCACCATTACCGTGCAAATCGGGTTTATCAAAACCAACGCCCCTACGCACCTGTTGGTCACAAAAATAGCACGTATTGAATTTTTTAATCGTCCGGGCATCCAAAAAACGTTCACCTCCATAAAACCCATCTTGCAGGTACATTTGCATTATTTTGGCTACGTCGTTGGCATTGCTAAAAAGTCCGGCATGTCCTCCTACCCCACCCAACATGGCGGCACCCATATCGTGTACATAGCCCTGAACTTTTTGATACCGATAGTAATTATCTTCTTCCGAAGGTACAATTTGATTTAGCGGAAATTTTTCTAAGGGGTTAAAAGCGGTACGAAACGCCCCTAAGGGCTTATAGAATTGTTTATGGACTACCTCATCCAAGCCTTCTTTGTAATAATCTTCTATGTACTTCTTAAAAACAAAATAGGCAATATCACTATAACGGTACCGGTTCGATTTTAGTTCTTGTCGCCCAATTCTATTGTAAATAGAGTCTTTGTAGGTGTCGGCGAGGTACAGCTTGTCTGTTACTTTTATCGAAAATCCATTGAGGGGCGCATTGCGATAAAACTCGCCAGAGGGTTTTCGACTTTTGTCTAACGTATCCAAATAAAAGGCGATCCAGGCCGGTAATCGCCCATAATGCGACATCGCTTTTAGTACCGTCACATTTTTTAGTTCTGAATCGGCATACGTCGGCACCATTTCCTGAAATGTCGTGTTTAGAGAGATTTTCCCTTCCTCTTCCATTTTCATAATTACCGGTAATGTGGCCAAAATTTTGGTAAGTGATGCCAAATCGTATATGCTTTCTGTAGTAATCTTGTCATCGGAGGTATAGGTCGGTTTTCCGAAGCCTTTTTCATACACTACTTTACCCCTACGCGCTACTAGCACTTGTGCTCCTGGATACATTAAGGAATCGATCCCATTTTGAACCAGCTTGTCTATAGTAGCCAACTTCGCTGTACTAAGTCCCACCCGCTCCGGAAAACTGTACCCTAAGCGCATTAAAGACGAGACCTCTATCCCGGTGCCTGCCGGGAAAACAGGATGTGCTGTTACGGGTAATTTTCCTTTGGCCGGCAGTGAACCAAAAATAAATTCGGCCGCCTTCTGCTGTGCTATGGCGCTGTTCTGATAGGCTACAACTAGGGCATCGACAGTATCAAAGGAGGTTACTTCTAATAGGGCATACGGTTTTACAAACAACGTTAGGATAAGATTAGAACTGCGCTCCTGAGCTATTTCCTGCAACCAAGTCAGTTCCTTATTACTAAACTTATACGGCTTCCATGGACTTTCATTGCTACGGTGGAGACCCACAACAATAAGATTATAATCGGCCAATTTACTTTTTAATGAAGCGAGGTCCCCGGCATTGATTTGCGTTACGGTAGTGTACTTGTTCATGGTCTCTAAAAAAGTATCGCTATCGGCATCACCGAACTTTACGTAGGCTATTTTTTTATTGTCCAATTTTTTAATCGGCAACAGGGAAAAGTCATTTTTTAATACGGTTACGGCATTTTCTATGGCTTCTTCATAGGCAAGATCGTCTTCTAAGGTATTTAAATCCTGATGTAGATTTTTTAGTTCTATAGGTTGATACTGATGCAGCCCGGCTTTGTATTTAGACATCAAAATTTTCTTTACGGAGTGTGCCAATCGCTCCTCTGTAATACGACCCTTGGTGTAGGCCTCTAAAAATTTTGCTTTTGCTTTTGCAAAATCTACCGGCATTAATAAAATATCATTACCGGCCAAAAAAGCAGCGACGGCAACCTGGCCTTCGTCTGCATAATTGGCAACCCCTTTCATGTTTAAGGCATCGGTACAAATTAGCCCTTGAAAATTTAATCTTTCTTTGAGTTCATAGGATATAATTTGTTCCGATAAGGATGAGGGCAAACCTTCCTTTAGTTCTAAGCCGGGCACATTCAAATGTGCTACCATTACACCACTAAGTCCTTCATTAATCAATCGCTTAAACGGATACAATTCTACGCTGTCTAGTCGCGCGGCATTAAAAGGAATCACCGGCAATGCCAAATGAGAATCTACCGCTGTATCTCCGTGACCGGGAAAATGTTTGCCCATGGCGAGTACTCCGGCACTTTCCATCCCTTTCATAAAAGCAATGCCTTTTTCTGATACATTATCCCTCTGTTCTCCAAAAGATCGATTTCCGATAATGGGATTGGCCGGATTGGTATTGATATCGATATCGGGCGCAAAATTGATATGTACACCCATCCGTTTGGCATGAAGCCCTATCCTCCGCCCTATTTTTTCTACTATGGTAGTATCTGTTATAGCACCCAAGGTCATGTTCCACGGAAAGGCATAGGTAGAGTCTAGCCGCATAGCCAATCCCCATTCTGCATCCATACCAATGAGCAAGGGAATCTTGGAAACAGATTGAAGTTCGTTGGTAAGTTTCCCTTGACGTACAGGGCCTCCTTTTGAAAAAATAACCCCACCTAAATGATGGTTCTGAACCAGCGTTTTAATTTTATCCGTTTGGGCCTTCTCCTGTTCCGAAGCAACCATCACCATAAAAAGCTGTCCTATTTTTTCATCTAAAGACAAAGAGGCGTAGGTATCGTCTACCCATATTTGTTGGGCTAACGTATCCTTTGTGATAAGCGGATTTTGTTGCCCTTTTACTAAAAGAAAAGAAAAGAGGAAAATAAAAATAAATAAGTTTACACGCATAATTTAAGGTAATCTGTAGTAAAAGCCTTAGCAGTGCATCATTGATGCATTTCATCGATTAAGGTACTAAAAATAGGGGATTAATGGTGCGCTATTTAACCCATTTGTAACATAATGTTATGTTATAAAATGAGATTGAATGTTTGATGCTGCTGCCTTTCCATATCGTATTTCAGAAGTTTCTTACAATCCTTTTACATGAAACGACTGTGCCAACTTTCTTCGGCAGGTACTTCCCAATGATTTAGGTATTCGTATTTATCCACCACTAAATTATTAAACACAATAGTGTGCTTGGAGACCGCCTTTTCCTTGGCCATTTTTTTAAACTCGTTTAAGGGTTTATAAGCCACGTACTCGCCTTGCTTAAAGGAAACGTTCATTTTGTCTAATAATTGCACCTCAAATTTCTTTTCCAGGTGTTGTATAAAGTGTACCGACGCATCAATAGAACAACCTGAAGCAGCAGTTTGAGACTGGTCTAAAGCCAAGGTAATAAAACGATTATATTTTATGTCGTATCCGGCCTTAAGAGCGCTCCCATGGGCTGTCCATTCCTGAATAAATTCGTCTAAACTTTGCCGAATATCAGCTAGCTCATTGGCGGTAAAACTACGGTTTGCCTGATAAACCCACACTCTGGATTCATCGGGTAGTGTTTCAAAATCTACTAACATAGCTACATTTTATAAATCTGCCGCAGTGGCAATTAATTCAGCGATATCCATAATCTTTATTGTCGCTTCTTTTTCTTTGTTTTTAACGCCGTCGGTCATCATGGTATTGCAAAAAGGACAGGCGGCAGCGATAATTTCGGGATTGGTTTCTAAAGCCTGTTCTGTACGTTCAATATTCACATCTTTTGTACCTTTCTCGGGCTCTTTAAACATTTGAGCACCTCCAGCACCGCAGCACAACCCCTTCTTTTTACAATTTTTCATTTCTACCAGCTCGGCATCCAGTTTTCGAATCAATTCCCGAGGTGCTTCATAAACGTTATTCGCCCGTCCCAAATAACAGGGATCGTGAAACGTAATGCGTTTTCCTTTGAACTGACCGCCTTCCAAAGCTATTTTACCTTCTTGAAGCAGTTGTTGCAAAAACTGGGTATGATGTACTACCTCGTAAGTACCACCAAGTTCGGGATATTCATTTTTGAGGGTATTAAAACAATGCGGACAGGCCGTAACCACTTTTTTTACCTCATAGGCATTCATGACTTCGATGTTGGTGATCGCTTGCATTTGAAACAAAAATTCGTTTCCCGCCCTTTTAGCCGGATCCCCGGAGCAGCTTTCCTCTGTACCCAATACCGCAAAACGCACTTTGGCCTTATGTAAAATCTTTACAAAGGCCTTGGTTATTTTTTTTGCTCTATCATCAAAACTACCGGCGCAACCTACCCAAAACAATACCTCCGGTTGTTCACCTTTAGCCAAAAATTGCGCCATAGTAGGCACTTTTAGTTCTTCTGACATAGTTTTCGTTATTCGTTGATCGTTGTTCGTTGATCGTTGATGGTTTTACTTCGTAATTCGTACTTCTACATTCGTTGATGGTTTTCAGAATTTTACGTCCTGAAATGTTTTACCAAAAGACCTCCCCTAGCCCCTCCCAAGGAGGGGGATAAAAAGATTTGAAAACGCAACTTGTTGTTCATTCTATATTGATGGTTGTTCGTAAAATTGTTTCATTGATACATTGATACATTTTCAAATTTTCAAATCGTTGTCGGTTGTTCGTAAAATTGTTTCATTGATACATTGGTACATTTTCAAATTGCTACATTTTCAAATTTTCAAATCGTTGATGGTTGTCCGTTGTTGGTTGACAGTTGATGGTTGTTCGTTGTCCGCATTAATTCCCTCTTCGTATTTCGTATTTCTAACTTCATACTTTGTACTTTGTACTTTGTACTTCTATCTTCGTATTTCTTCTCTTTCGTATTTAAGATTCTTGTACCCAATTAAGGCGGTCCATTTGATTAAAAGGCCACGGGGCACCGTTATTTTCAATATTAGACATCATTGTATTAAGATCTGAAGGAGCGGCAGACTGTTCCATCACTAAATAGCGTCTCATATCTATAATAATAGACAAAGGATCGATGCTTACCGGGCATGCTTCCACGCAGGCATTACATGACGTACAAGCCCATAGTTCCTCGGCTGTAATATAATCCCCTAAAAGCTGTTTGCCGTCTGCCACAAAGGTACCTTTGTTCTTTTCGATGTTTTTACCTACCTCTTCCAAGCGATCCCGAGTATCCATCATAATCTTACGGGGCGATAATTTCTTTCCGGTACTATTGGCCGGACATTCACTTGTACAACGTCCACACTCGGTACAGGTATATGCATTCAATAACTGCACCCAATTGAGATCTGCCACATCCGAAGCTCCAAATTTTTCAGGGATGGGGGCATCCTGAGCCGGGGCAGCAAAAGGATCTGCCGAAGGATCTAGCATTAGCTTTACTTCTCTGGTCACCGATTCCAAATTGGTTAACTGCCCCTTAGGATAGAGCTTGCCGTAATAGGTATTGGGAAAAGCCAATAAAATATGTAAATGCTTGGAATAATAGAGATAATTCAGAAAAAATAAGATGCCCACAATATGAAGCCACCAGGCAGTCCGCTCTATAAAAATTAGTGTAGCAATGGAACTTTGGTCGAACAAGGGTAGCAAGTACTGACTTACGGGAAATGCACCTGCCTTTGTGTAATGGGCTACATCTAGAATTTGCAATTGCTGATCGGCTGCATTCATCGTTAAAAAAAGGGTCATAAGAACCAACTCGATATACAAGATAAGATTGGCGTCGTTCTTAGGCCAACCTTGCATTTCGGGCTTTATAAAGCGTTTTAGCCGAATGATATTTCTTCGTATCCAAAACAAAATAACGGCTACGATAACACCAAGCGCTAACAGCTCAAAAGAACCTATGAGCACATCGTAAAGAACACCTAAAGAAGCAAAAAGACGATGCGTACCCAATAGGCCATCTAACACAATTTCTAACACCTCCAAGTTAATGATAATAAAGCCCAAATAGACTACAATATGCAATATTCCGGCCACCGGACGCACCACCATTTTGGTTTGCCCTAAGGCAATTTTTACCATATTTTTCCATCGCCGAGGTTTATGATCGTCTACCGTAATGGATTTGCCTAGGTTGATATTGCGGTAGAGCCGCTTCACATTCTTCACGAAAAATCCTATTCCAAAAGCTAGAACGAGGGCAAATAGAACATTGGGCAGATAATTCATCGTTAATCCTTTATGTTTTCAGCAGGGTCGTTTTCGGGTAGGGTATATTCTTTTTGCTTTTTGCCAAACACCGAAACATTTACATACCGCTTTGGATTTAATCGGAAATCCTGAAGCAATAAATCCAATTCCTTGGATGCACTGGATAGGTTGTTGTACAACGCTTCATCCTTCATTAACTTCCCCATGCTACCTTCGCCTTTTTCTAATTTCCCTAAAAGCAGTTCCATATGTTGCATGGTGGCTTGCAAACTTTCCATGGTTTGCGGTAAACCCGCTTGCGCAATGGAATCGGAAAGTTTCGAAAAATTTGTGGTTATGGTATTCATATTCACAATGGAATTTTCCAACTGATCTTTATTGTTTTCTAGCAATTGGTGTAGTGCTACTGTAGCACCTTGAAGGCTATTAATGAGCTGGTTTAACCCCGAAATACTTTCCTTCAAATCTTTTTTAGTGCCATTATCCAGCACCTCATTAAAATTAATCAGCAGCGAATCGGCATTAGAAATAGCACCTTCGACCTTTAATTGTAACGGATTGAGTTTTTGCTGCACAATTTCTGTAAGTCCGGGTCTAATGTCGGAAACCAACGTATCCCCGGATTTGGCAATTTCGGCACCGTCTAAAGCCACTTTTATCTGAATACCCTTTCCTCCGATAATTCCGGTATCGTACAACTCGGCCTTGCTGTTCTTAGAAAATGTAAACCCGTTATCTACCGAAAAAGTAACCAGCAAACTGCCTGTTTTGTCTTTAAACTTTATATCGATAACCTTGCCTACATTAAATCCGTTAATGGTAACGGACGTGCCGGTTTGCAAGCCACCTATATTTTGGTATACCGCATAAAATATCTTATTGTTTTCGAAAAGCGGCGTGGATTTCAGGTAGCTAAACCCCAAAATGAATAACAGAATACCGCCAATGACAATAATACCTGTTTTAATTTCCCTGGTTATCTTCAAAAGGATCGTTTTAGTATGTAAACAAAATTAGAAATATTTTTTAGAAGACAGGCCATTATTCCGATACGTATTTCAAGGCCTCTTGCAAAGGTATGCGCACCCCATCTTTATAGGCCACAATATACGAGGTGGTATAGCCTTTGGCATCCGCATTGGTCTTTAATAGTTTGGCTTCGGTGTAGGACGAGGTGTTACCGTACATATATCTAAATAAATCGTTAATCGGTTCCTTGGACAATTTATTCAGTCCCTTAAAGTCTTCTGAGCGTAACGGCAAATCTTTGGAACTCGCCATAAGTTGTACTTTGAATACGACATTTTCTTTTACTGCCGGCACATTTTTTTCAACAACTGCCGGCATCGGATCTTTCTTTTCGCTACTTGCGATCACGGCAACCTCCTTTTTGTCCTCTACAACCGGTGTTTTTAGTTCCTCTTTTTTTGTAACCTCCGGCGTTGTACCCTGAGTAACTGTTTCCGTTTTGTCTTTTTTAGGAAATTCCCCTTCTGGCACCGACTTTTTGGGCACCTCCTGCGTAATAGCTGGTGTCACTGCCCTGGAAGTTCCAGTACCTGCGCCCGTTGAAGCAGCAACTTCCTTTTCGGCAACAGGAACATCTTGTTTCGGTGTTGTAGTTGTGGCTGTATTTCCTACAAGATCTGCTTTGTATTTTAGCACCGCCTTGGCTATAGCCTCTCCCATTTCGGCTTGTCCTTTTTTAGAATTTAAATACGCTCCTTCCTCCTTGTTGGTTAAAAAGCCTGTTTCTACCAACACACTAGGCATAAACGTTTGATGTAGCACTATAAAGCCCGCTTGCTTCACTTTTCGGTCGTTGCGTTTTAATTCCGCTGCAAAATTATCTTGCATCATTTTGGCCAATAATATACTTTGATCCAAAAATTCTTCCTGCATTATGGTGAGACCAATAACGGATTCGGGCGAATTAATGTCATAGGCCGCATAGCGCGTATCATAATTATCTTCTAAATAAATTACGGAGTTCTCTTTTTTAGCTATCTCAAAATTTTGTTTGTTGGCATGCAATCCTAATACAAAGGTTCCTGCGCCGTGGGCATCAGAATTATGAGAATCACAATGTACGGATATAAATAAATCGGCATTGGCCTTATTAGCAATTTCACCCCGCTTGTACAAGTCAACGAAGGTATCGTCCTTTCGGGTATAAACCACTTGAATATCGGGGTTCTTGCTTAAAATTTCACCTACTTTTAGTACAATATTGAGGGCAATATTTTTTTCTAAATAGCCATTGCCCAAATTCCCGGGATCATGTCCTCCGTGCCCCGCGTCTAAAACGACCACGAACTTATCATCGTTCCCAACATCTTTTTTTACAGCACTAAAAGAAGGCAGTAAAAATAAGAGCAATGTCAGCATAGGAAGCATTAGGTATTTCACCTTTATATTAATCCCAACTTCTTCAATGATTTTCATTTATTGTACGTATTTATTTTTAAACCATTATCCTTTGATAGCACTCTGAAAAGGAACGAAATTCAACCAAAATCTACAAAGCCTGTATTGACTTTATGTTGTAGTGCATTTCAATTCTATAAAAAATCATAAGCCATTGATATGGCTTAGTTTATATTCTTGAGTACGATCTATTTTTTTTAAACACCTGCCACGGGCTCTCCCAAGGTTAAATTTATCGTAATTCGCTACAGGCAGAATAAAAAATATATGTAAGTTTGGGCTTCTTTAGAGGACCCAAATTGTTACAAAAATAGGATTTATAGCCTTGCAATCAAACAAACATCATTTACTTTTTATTGGGCTGCTTTGGCTGGGTTGCATTTCTGTGTTCGGACAGGAAATTCCGATAACGCCATTGCCCATTAAAGCTATACAAGATACTATCATTCCCCCGGCATTTACACTCACGGTACCCCAAGATAAGGCTGTAACCGACTCTATACAAGCAGATTCTATTAAAAAAAATAAACCCATACTGCTCGACAAAATTAATTACAAGGCAAAGGATTACGCACGACTTAGCCAAAAAGATCAAAAAATATATTTGTACAACGAAGCCGAAATTTACTACCAAGATACGGAGTTAAAAGCAGGTATTATTATCATGGACTATGTAAAAAATGAAGTTTATGCCGGTAGAATTAAAGATTCTTTGGGTAATTACAGCCAACTTCCCTATTTTAAGCAAGGATCCAATGTGGTTATTCCGGATTCTATTCGGTTTAATTTTGATACCCAAAAAGCCCTCATTTGGAATTCCCGAACCGAACAGCAAGCCGGATTAGGTCAATTGGGAAGCGATGCCATGAAAGTCTATGCCGATATCACAAAAAAAGAAAACGATTCTGTCTATTTCTTGAATGAAGGTAAACTTACCACCTCCAAAGATACCATAGACCCGGATTACTATATTCGCGTAAAAAAGGCCAAATTTGTACCGAAAAAAAAAGTAATAGCTGGATTTAGTAACTTGTACATCGCCGATGTCCCCACGCCCATTGCCCTGCCGTTTGCCTATTTTCCGTTAAGTGTAGGACGTACTGGCGGACTTATTTTTCCGGCCATTGGCAACGATCCTAATAGAGGCTATTTTCTGCAAAATTTAGGTTATTATTTTCCGATAGGAGACTATTTGGATCTTAATGTGAGTGGCGATCTCTACACAAATGGGAGTTACGGCTTCCGCACAGAATCGGCCTATGTAAAACGCTATAAATACAGGGGTAACGTCAATTTTAATTTTGAAAACCTCATCATTAGCCAAAAAGGATTTAGTGACTTTAGCAGAACCACCATTTACAATATACGAATATCCCATTCTCAGGATCAAAAGGCCAACCCCAATTCCAGATTTTCGGCCTCTGTAAACCTCGGAAGTAGTCAGTTTTTTCGGAATTCGCTTCAACAACGAAACATCCCGAATACACAGATCAATAACTTGTCGTCTTCCATATCCTATTCTAAAACGTTTCCCGAGTATCCATCGGTAAATGTAAGCCTTACCGCTACCCATAACCAGAACACCAACACCGAGGTTATTGATATGACGTTGCCTACCTTGCAAGCAAGTATGGAACGTATTTTCCCTTTCGCCAAAAGGGACGGGATCAAAAAAGGGATTATTCAGAATATCAATTTTCAATATAACCTTAATGCCCGCAATGTAATACGCACCACAGACGAGGATTTTTTAACGGCAAAAATGTTCGATAATGCCAGAGTGGGCGCCAAGCATACCATCCCCATAAGTACCAATTTTAAAGTGGCCAAATTTTTTAGCGTTACCGTAGGCGGTAATTATGAAGATGTATGGACCTTAGAAACTTTTAATCGACGGTTTGACGAGGACACGCAGGCTGTAGTTAGAGATACCATTAAGGGTTTTGATCGTTTTAATCAGTACAACTTAAGTGTGGGTGTGGGCACCACATTATACGGAATGTTCAATTTTGGAGAAGGTAAAAAAATACAAGCCATACGGCATGTAATGCGGCCATCGATCAGTTATGGGTATGCCCCATCTTTTGATCAATTTTACGAAGATTTTTTAGACGGCAATGGCAATGTCGTGCAATTTAGTAGGTTTGAAGGCACTTTAAACGGTGCGCCGCGTTTGGGAAAATCGAATGCGATGAGTTTTTCGCTGGCCAATACCTTTGAGGCCAAAGTAAAAGATAAGGATTCTACGGCCACAGAACCAAAAAAAATAAATATCCTGAATAGTCTTAATTTTTCTACCGCCTATAATTTTGAGGCAGATAGCCTTAAATTGAGTCCCGTGAGTTTTAACGGAGGTACTACCATCCTCAATAATAAAATGTCGGTTAATTTCTCGGGAAGTTTAGATCCGTTTGCGATAGATAACAACGGAAGACGTATAAACACCTATAATATAGATAATGGTGGTAGTCTATTTCGGTTGACGCGCGCCAACGTGAACCTAGGGTATTCGCTGGACAGCAAAACATTTGGAAAAAAAGGAAAAGGGACGGATGATGAAGACGAAACAGGCGACAATTATGTGCAGTCTAGTGGTGGCCGCGATGACGACCTGTTTGGCCGTGCCGATAATTTTAACAATGCAGATTATATTAATAAGGGTAAAGATCCCGATGATGTAGAAAACCCCATCTATGGCACTACCATACCCTGGGATGTGCGCTTGGCCTATTCTGCCAACTACAGCAACTCTAATCGCCAAAATGAGTTTACCAGCCATTCGCTAATGTTCTCCGGAAACCTTTCGCTTTCGCCCCGATGGAAAGTAGGAGTATCTTCGGGTTATGATATTAAAAATCAAGGGTTTACATTGACTCAATTTCGTTTTGAACGCGATTTAAAAAGTTTCTTTATGAATTTTAGTTGGACGCCTTTTGGGGAGTTCGAGCGATGGTTCTTTAGAATTGGCATAAAGAGTTCAATTCTTCAGGATCTGAAATGGGACAACAGAAGCCAGCCCCCTAGACGATAGTCTACTGCGCATCTTATCTCCCGAATTATTACAAAAAGTTAATATTCGTACTTATATCTCATACAAAACCAATGAAAAAAATTATACACACCCCAAAAGCCCCAGCACCCATAGGCCCCTACAGTCAAGCTGTTTTGTCCGGAGACACCTTATACATTTCCGGTCAAATTCCTCTAAATCCTGAAACCGGTCTCTTGGTAGAAAATGATATCCAAGCGGAAACAAGGCAAGTAATGGAAAATATAAAGGCCATTCTGGACGCTGCCGGAATGACCTTTGAACATGTGGTAAAAGCATCGATTTTTGTAACCGATATGCACCAATTTTTTGCAATAAATACGGTCTATGGTGCCTATTTTAATTCGGAAACCGCACCTGCTCGAGAAACAGTGGAAGTAGCTCACCTCCCGAAATTTGTTAGGATAGAAATATCGATGATCGCAGTTACATAGTATCTGTATGAAACTTCATTAAACCTTCTATAGGTCGCTGGTGAATGACACCCACCCTAAGATCGTTGCGTTCTAATGCCCAAACCAATTCTTCCCGTAAATAATGCGCAATACTGCCTACAAAACTTATCGGAACCTTGGTGGCCAAATCAAACTGCATAATGTGGTTATTAATAAATTGCTGAAACCCCTTTTCTATAACCCCTTTACAATACGGATGGTCTTTATTTTCTACCAAAAATCGGGCAAACGTTGCCAAAAAGGTATTTGGATTGGGTTGCTTATACAAATTATTTTTAATTACATCGGCATCTAGATTGTATTCTGAGGCAAACTTTTCGGACAAATCCGTGGGTATTTTATGAAAGTAATAATCTCTAAGAATCTTTCTTCCAAAAAAATTGCCGCTACCGTCATCCATTAAAATATATCCTAAAGACGTTACTTTCTGTATCACCTTGGTACCATCATAATAACTACAATTAGATCCGGTTCCCAGAATACAAACAATACTTTGGTCTCCCTCCTTTGTAGTGGCGTAAATCGCGGCATACGTATCTTCCTTTACTTCTGTTGTAGCATTGGGAAAAAAATCCTTAAATATGCCACCCAAAAATTTGCGCATGCGTTCAGTGCCGCATCCGGCACCGTAAAAGTGAAGGCGTGTAATTTTCTCTCTATTCTTAGAGAGCTCGAAATTGTTCGCCAAACGATCTTCTATAATCGGACGAGTTAGCACTTCCGGACTCAATCCTAAGGTTTGTGTCCTAAAAAGTTGATTACCCTTCGCATCAAGTGCAATCCAATCTGATTTGGTTGCCCCACTATCAACTATCAATATCATATATCCATATTTAAAAAGAATCCTGAAAATACCACCATTAAGGCCATTTTCAGGATATCTTCTATCGTTAAAAACTTCTTAGAGTGTAGCGATATGTTGGATAAGATCTACCATTTTATTGGAGAAGCCCGCCTCATTGTCGTACCAAGAAACCACTTTGAAAAATTTAGAATTAAGTTCTATTCCGGCACCGGCATCGAAAATGCTGGTTCTAGTGTCGCTAATAAAATCTTGAGACACTACAGCTTCTTCGGTATAGCCCAAAATTCCCTTTAATTCACCTTCCGACGCTTTTTTAAAGGCTTTTTTAATTTCCTCATAAGAGGTTTCTTTTGCCAAACGCACGGTTAAATCTACTACCGAAACATCGGCTGTGGGTACCCTAAAGGCCATGCCTGTAAGTTTTCCTTTAAGTTCCGGAATTACCTTGGTTACGGCCACAGCAGCACCGGTAGAGGCCGGAATAATATTCAACAAGGCACTTCTACCACCGCGCCAATCTTTTTTAGAAGGCCCGTCTACGGTCATTTGTGTGGCCGTAGTAGCATGTACCGTAGTCATTAAAGCTTCTTCTATTCCAAAATTATCATTTAAAACCTTGGCCAAAGGCGCCAAACAGTTCGTAGTACAAGATGCATTAGAAACAATGACATCTGATGCTTTTACGTCTTTATGATTTACGCCCATTACAAACATGGGGGCATCTTTGGAAGGAGCAGAAATAACTACTTTCTTAGCACCACCATCGATATGGTATTGTGCAGAATCCAAAGTGGTAAAAATACCGGTACACTCTGCTACTATGGCGGCACCAACAGCATCCCATTTAATGTTTTTTGGATCGCGTTCTGCCGTAATGCGCACTGTTTTGCCGTTTACTACCAAATGGCCGTCTTTTACTTCTACCGTGCCATCGAACTGTCCGTGTACAGAATCGTATTTCAACAAATAAGCCAAATGCTCAACGTCTAGCAAGTCATTAATAGCCACCACATCTACATCACCTCTTTTTACTGTGGCTCTGAAGACTAATCTTCCTATTCTTCCAAATCCGTTTATTCCAATTTTTAAATTTGACATTTTTTCTGATTTTAAATATAATTAGTACTAAGTTGTCATTATTTCTGAAACTCTTAAAAGTTCCTTATCTATTTTAGTATGGCCTTTTATGGCTTTGCTTATAGGTGTTAATGTTATTGTATTGTCTTGGATCCCTACCATAAGATTCGTTTTTCCTTCCATGAGTGCTTCTACCGCTTTTACCCCCATTCTGCTAGCCAATACCCTATCAAAACACGAGGGAGAACCACCGCGCTGCAGATGCCCCAATACAGATACGCGAACGTCGTAAATAGGCAAATGTTCTTCTACGTAATCTTTTAGCTCGAACACGTTTTTTCCGGTCTTATCGCCTTCTGCAACGACCACAATACTGGACGATTTTCCGGAATTTTTGCTTCGTTTTAAGGATTCTAATAAGCGCTCTAAACCTAAATTTTCTTCGGGTATCAGGATTTCTTCGGCTCCGGCACCTACGCCGGCATTTAAGGCAATATGCCCTACATCTCTACCCATCACTTCTACAAAAAACAGTCGGTTGTGCGAACTGGCCGTATCTCGTATTTTGTCTATGACATCAACCACGGTATTTAATGCCGTATCGAATCCCAGAGTGTAGGTTGTTCCAAAGATGTCATTGTCTATAGTACCGGGAATCCCGATCACCGGAAAGTTGAATTCTTTATTAAAGAGCAAGGCTCCGGTAAAACTTCCATCGCCACCGATCACAATAAAAGCATCAATGCCGGCGGCAACCAATCGGTCATGCGCCATTTTTCGACCTTCTTTAGTTCTGAATTCCTTAGAGCGTGCCGATTTCAGAATTGTTCCTCCTTTGTTGATGATGTTATTAACACTTCGGGCGTCCATGGGCTTAAAATCGCCTTCTATCATCCCTTCGTATCCTCTGTATATGCCCACACATTCTATTTTCATATAAGCGCAGGTGCGCACCACTGAGCGTATTGCGGCATTCATCCCCGGAGAATCCCCTCCTGAGGTAAATACCCCTATTTTTCGTATTTTAGAAACCATTTAAAATTTTCAAACCGTAAAATTAACAAACTTATTTTACATTGTTGACCGCAAAGATGGTTAAATTTAGGTTATGCCAAATACGAGAACGTTTTCGTTCTTATTTTTTTGCTGGTATTTTCGAAAATAAAACAAATAGAAGGTGAACTGTGGTATTATCGACTTTTTATGGCCTTTGCCCTAATTTGTATCAGGCTGTCTTTTCCCATGATATTTGTAGGGGCGGCTATTTCGGGGATTATTTGGCCCTCCTGATTTTTATTTTTGTTGAAAATTTTCCGAATCAACTCACTAAAACTATTAAAATCGACTTCATAAGACAACCCAATACCTTGGGTATACCCTTGCCTGTCTGTTAAAAATTGTTGAATTTCATTCTGCCTGTTAAAAATCTTAGCGCTTAAAGTACCTTCTTCATTGAGAAGAATTTGCATTTCTACATCACCGGCAACTACAGTCTCACTTACGCCACCTACCGGAACACCCACTCTCCCATTGATTAAAATACGTTCGTTTATTTTTGTGGAAACCGTTACACCTAATCTATTTTCGGTCTGAATATCTGCGTTTCGATCTTGTAATCCCTGCTCATAAGACACCCCTAGATCGAACTTATCATTACTACCGCCCAACACTTGATTAAGCAAGCCGGAAGCGGTTTGAATTAAATTCCCCGTTACGGCCTGTTGATTGATACCGCTGCTCTCGTTTACAAAGGTGCCTTGAGCCAACAGAAAAAAAGCATTGCGCTCTTCTACGGTAGGATCTTGTAACCGATACTCCAGTTCGGATTTTACAATAGAGCTTGTACCCGGAAATTCGATATTAAAATTAATGGTAGGCCTTTCTAATTGATCTGTAAGACGGATGACTACCTCTGTGGGAATTCGTCGCGTATAGCCCGGATTATCTAGTAAGGGAGCCGGATTGGCGTTTAGAGAATACGCCGCTTCCATATTGAGCTGTGCTCCCAAAGGATCGCCCTCCCAGAGTATAGTACCGCCGGGTTTTACTTTGAATTTTTTATCGATAACCCCGCCAAATTTATAGTTAAAATCCCCGGTAACGGTAACGAATTCGCCGTACATTTCAAACCGGTCATTGGTATTAATTCGGATGAGTAAAATACCTTCTCCTGTGCCTTTCAGCGCACTTCCAGTTTTAGGATCTAGCACAATCTCTACTTCAGCATCAGGAGTCACGGCCAAATCAAAGTTAAGTTCCACTCCTTCGTATTGTTTTAATGCCATCCTTTCCTTTTCCAAGGTCGTTGCATTTCGTTCAATAAAGTTGATGAACGAATAATTGCCTACACTGGCCACGTCACTAATCGGTATTTTTAAGGAGGTGCCCTTTGCCGTAGCACCATCTACATCAATGGTAAGGGCACTAGTTGGCCCGTGAATTCTGCCTGTGCCATTAAAATAACCGCTGCCGTAATATAGCACCTCTTCTTCAAAAGCTGTGTTTAAAATAAGAAACCTTTCGTTTTTGGTATTCACATCCAAATCTAATCGCCAATTCGTAAAGAATTCATGCGAAATGGTTCCATTAAGGGTAGCCTTGGTTTTCATGGCGACATCGGAAAGCCCTACATTTTGAAAATTAAATGTCTGATTGGTAAGGCTTACGCCTGCATTGGGACTAAACGCGTAATCTACGTTTAAATACGGTATGGCAATACCGGCATTATTGAGGTTGAGCAACCCAAACATATCCGGATTATCGATATTACCCCTTATTTGTACACTTCCATTGAGTTTCCCTCTAATGTTGCTAATTACGCCTTGACCCAAAGGCGCAAAGGGTTCTAGATCAAAATCTCCAAATGAAGCCAAAAGATTGGCCTGTGGTATTTTTTCTCGATTGGTAATATTTCCTATGATGCTTAATTTTTCTTTACCCCTATCTGTAATTTGAGAATTTACGACAAAGTCGGTTAAATCCTTATTGCCAACAATACCCAATGTTAAATCGCCCAGGCGGATATCGTTTACCGATAAATCGGCAATACTAAGACTGGAAGAAGGTAAATACACCTTGTCCTTTTGCAAAATTTGCAAAATGCCATTCACCTCTCCCTGCAATTTTAGACTGTCTATAACCGGTGTGATTTTGTTTAGGGATACCAGCTTAAACTGTAATTCTAGATCCTTATAGGTAGAGTCTGCCAACTGCCCACGTAGCCGTATCTGTTCTTTGTTTTCATTGTTCATAACGATTTCTGAAATGAAAATGCTGTCTAATTTTTGAGATAGGGTTACTTTGTTCTCCGCATTGTTTTCTTGGTTTAGGATCCATTTGTTGCCTTTAAAACTCACATCCGAGGTTTTTAAACCAATCACCGATTTGTTGCCTTTGGTAAAAGTGTGATAAAAATTTAAGTTAAAGACATCGCTATTTTTGTTGCCGCCCCGAAACTCTGTTCTAAAAAACAAGGTGTCTTTTAAGGTGGTATTGATTAAGTTAAAATCTTTAACGTCATAATAGGGTGTAGACACATCAGCAACAGATAGGAAGGTATTGAATAGCGGGTTTTTATTATCGATCTTTAATTCTATATCATCCAATTCATTACCATAAGCGGAAATACTGGGCGACTTAAACGTGAGCTTAAAATCGCCTTCATCTGCAATGATAGTACCGCGGATAAAGGTGTTGGGATCAAATTGTACTTCGGGAAAAAATACATCTACAATTTTATTGTATATCCTGAAATTAAAAGCCAACCGCTGTCCTTCAGTGATCTGAAACGGTTTATAATTGGTATACACACTACCTATAGAATTTTGAAGCAATTTCCCTAACTCGTTTACCTTAAAAGTGCCTTTAACATAACCGGTAATTATATCGGGAGAATTTATGGCGATGACTCGCGTAGTATCATTTTCAAAGGCGGCATTAATTTTAAAGTCATCAAAATAATAGGTGTCATTTTTGTTTTGAAAAACCGTATTCGTAAAAGCCACGTCACCTGTAATATTATCTAGTGTGGTGCCTGTTATAGCCATAGCGATATCGCCCTTAAAAATAGATACACTGTCATTAATAAAATTGGTCTTTTTTAAATCGGCATAGGCCACCGAGGCTTTAAAATTAAACTGATTATTGGCGTCTTTAAAATCGGCCAGCCCGTTGAAGTTAAATTTCATGTGCTCATCGTTGCTGGTAAGGCTACCATCAAAAAGCTGATCTTTTACAATTCCGGAAACCTTTATATCCTGATACTCATAATTGTTAAAATTGATGGTGTAGATTTGGCCAATAACTTCCGTATTTAAGGTTTGCTGCACAAAACCAATGCCTTCCACGTTAAAATCAAACGTAGTTTTGCCCAGTTGCTTATCTCCCAGAAATCGGCCAAGATCAAAATCGATCAAGGATACAAATCCTTTATAGGAAGCATTGTCTATATTTTTAATATTGGTTAAGGCAATGTCGGCATAACTACTACCAATGCCCGTATTGATGTTTACCTTGGCATTAATTTCCTGTTCCGCAATTACAGTAGTACCCCTAATGGTAAATGAACCCAATTTCTGAAAGCTACTTGGAAGGGATTTTCCTAAGATATTTGGCAACAAAGCCCTTAGCTGGTAATAACTGGTAGAAAGGTTTCGAATATCGGCATTGAGAGTGAACGCTTCCTGGGAGAATAATTCTTTAAAATTAAAATCGCCCCGAATACCTGTTTCATCAGAGAACAAGAAGAGGTTTGTTGCGGTAAGATCATTTAAAACGCCGCTAATAGTTGAGGAAAGGGTCACCTTTTTGCCCGTGCCAAATTCGTTATAAAACAGATTTATCTCATCCAGTGCTATTTCCGAATCAATAAATTCTGAGCTTACTTGTACCTTATTTAAAAAATCGGCAAAATCAGATCGATCGTAATCAAAAATTAAAAAGCCATTGAGATTCGATTCCGGTGTTTTAAGGTGTAACCCATCAAAACGCATTTGTGTTTTGGTGTATGTAAAATCTGTAGCCATTTGGGTTACCGATATACCTTGCGGAGTCGCAAATGCCATCCCCTTTATGGAAGCCCTGACCTCAGGACCTAGAATTTGAAAGTCATCTGCCGAAATTTGTAAGTTGTTGAAGTTTAAAATTTCAGATTGAGCTACATTTTCATCAATCAATTTAAAATGACTGTCTTGAATATCGATTTTGGAAGCAGAAAAGAAAAAAGGGGGTGTTCCGGGAGCCCTTGGTTTCTTATCATCTAGCTTATCTACAAAAATTTCGAGATTAGTAGTGCGTTCCCCCTCATAAGTCTTAAGTTTAAAAAGAAGTTCCTCTACCTCAATATCTCCGAATTCTAATTTTCCGCGGATCAAATTCTTTATGTTTAAGATAGACGTGGTCAGTTCCTTTATATAAAAAAGGGTGTCTTTTTTGTAATCTTCTACATAAACGCCTTTTAAGGAGGTGTTAAATGTGATGAGGGAAATCTGTAATCGATTTAATTGGATATTGGTGCCAAACTCTTCATTGAGGGTCTCTGTGGCATAGCGGGCAAAATTGGTTTGCACTACCGGTAGCGAAAGAAAAAGAGTACCCATGAGTAGCAGTAAGGCAAGAACCAGAAAGGATCGGAGCAGTATTTTTCTTAGTTTTTTGATAGGACTTTATGTTTTACCTTTGTGTATTCAATTATTATTCCAAATTTAGGTGAAAAACCAACCCATCTACATCTTAGCTATAGAATCTTCTTGCGATGACACCGCTGCCGCTGTTTTATGCAATGCGAAAACACGAAGCAATGTCGTTGCCACCCAAAAGATACATGAGGAATTCGGGGGTGTTGTACCCGAACTGGCCTCTAGAGCGCATCAACAAAATATCGTCCCCGTGGTGCATCAGGCCTTAGCCAAGGCAAATATCGATAAAAAACAGTTATCCGCCATAGCTTTTACTCGTGGCCCAGGTCTTTTAGGGTCTTTATTGGTGGGTACTTCGTTTGCGAAATCGTTGGCCTTGGGTCTTGCGATACCGTTAATTGAAGTAAACCATATGCAAGCTCATATTTTGGCTCATTTTATTGAGGAAGAAAACAGTAAAAAACCACAATTTCCTTTTCTTGCATTAACCATAAGTGGCGGTCATACACAAATTGTGCTGGTGCGCGATTATTTCGACATGGAAATTTTAGGAGAAACTTTAGATGATGCGGTTGGGGAAGCTTTTGATAAAAGCGCTAAAATTTTAGGACTGCCCTACCCGGGAGGGCCTTTGGTAGATAGGTATGCCCAAATGGGCAACCCCAAAGCCTTTGTATTTCCCAAGCCAAAAGTAGCCGCACTCAATTTCAGTTTTAGCGGGTTAAAAACAAGTATTTTATATTTTATCGAAAAAAAGACCAAAGAAAACCCAAATTTCATCTCTGAAAACAGGAATGACATTTGTGCCTCTATACAATATACCATTATTGCTATATTGATGGAGAAATTAAAAAAAGCGGCGCTGCAAACCGGAATAAAACAAATCGCTATTGGCGGCGGTGTTTCGGCAAACTCTGGTATCCGGGCCGCTTTGTTGCATGCCGAGACCACCCATAATTGGGAGACATTTATTCCTAAATTTGAGTATTGCACAGACAATGCCGCCATGATCGGTATTGTGGGTTATTTAAAATTTATAGCTGGAGATTTTGTAGATCAGCGTGTTACAGCAAAAGCCAGATACATTCTCTCTTGAATGAAAAATTCAATAAAAAATTTCTTGAAACTGACTATCCCCAAGGCAAGCCATAGGGGTATACTTCTGCTGCGCTCAGTAAAGGTTTCGCCAGTTTCATTTTGGCCTTTGGGCCAAAAACCGAAATTTTGTATTTCACCTCACCTGGAACTGCAAAAAGACAGTTCCGACCTCTCCAAAGGAGCGATAAATAGGAAATTGAAACCATTAAAAAACATACTCCCTTTTTTTGTAAGCCTGTTGCTAACCCTTTTCAGCTTAGGGTTGCATATGTCGCCTTTTTCGGATAGCATGCTCAATCAGAATAACACTAGGGTTTCTAACGGTTATCTCACCTATACAGTAAACTACCACAAAGAATTACCGGCATTTTCAAGAAGACCACTTACCACCTTTTTAATTGAAAGCACCTCGGAATTCACTGGTTTACCCATAGGAAAATCCTTTATTCTAGTAAACTACCTCTTGTTTTTTGGTAGTGGGATACTCTTGTTTATACTGTCTATGACGGTAACAAGGCACTATTGGCATAGCGTGCTTAATATTGTGGGATATTTTTTAGGTTTCTCTATCCTTTTTGCCTTTTTTTCGCCCATTTACACCTATGACGAACCCTTGCAATACACCCTCATATTTCTGGGGATGTGGGCTTATTTTAAAAAGAAATGGACGCTTTACGTAGTATCCTTTACATTTGCGGCTGTGGCCAGAGAAACTAGTTTACTGCTGCTCCCGGCACTGCTGCTTTTCTTTAATAACGGCGGCATGTATGCGAGAAATCCCGCTGCCCTAAACACCTTCAAAAGGTACCTCATCATTTTAATGCCTTTTGCATTTTATGCCTTGTATCTAGGGTACTTTGTTAGCACTTCTTCGGATATTTTCATAGAACAAGGAGAGTTATTAAGTCGGTTTTCCTGTTTTCAAGAAAATTTTGGGACCACCAAAAATGCGGTAGAATCCCTCATTTCTTTGGTGCTGGGTTTGGGTCTCTATCTCTATCTATTGTGGTTTGTGCTAAAAGACAATAGGTTGTCTGTTTTGCACGTAAAATTTATACATTCCTTTTTGTTTGTATTCGTCATTAATTCCTTAGTGGTCATGGTACTTACTTTTGCACGTGAAACGCGCCTTTTTGCACTTCCCTTGTTCTTTTTATGGCCCCTAGCCAGCACGTTGTTTCTGAAAGAGCTGGGTATTCTCTTGTCATATAAACTCTATTATCCATGCTTCAAAAAATGGCCTTATTTCTTTTTATTTTTGTTCTTAACTTTTATTAATTATATTCTTTCTTTTAAAATTTATCAATCGTATTACGATTCCAATGGCGATTCGCATTTTTTTAACGAATACTTGTTTGTGTTGCTTTTAGGAATAAGTGTACATTTTTTGTTACGTCATTTTCTTTACAAGAATCCGTCTTATACCCCATTGATAACGCAACTAAATATATCGGAATGCAACTCTTTTACGACCCGCACATAAACGGTAACGCAACCGAATTTACGTTTTCTCCGCAAGAGAGCAAACACATGATAAGGGTCTTGCGTAAACGCGTAGATGATCTTATCTATATAACCAATGGTAATGGCTATTTGTTTACCACTAAAATTCTCGAGGCTGATGCAAAAAAATGTCGGGTGGGCATCGTTTCTGCCCTCCAAAGCGAAAGAAAACCGTACCGGCTTCATATGGCCGTTGCCCCTACCAAAATGAATGATCGTTTCGAGTGGTTTTTAGAAAAGGCCACGGAAATTGGGGTCACCGAGATTACACCCCTTATTTGTGAAAACTCTGAACGCAAAACAGTGAAGCCCGAACGCTTGGAAAAAGTGGTTCAGGCAGCCATGAAACAGTCACTACAAACCTACTTGCCTCGCATCAATATAAGCACTTCCTTTACTGATTTTATGCGCAATCCGTTATCCCATTTCTCGGGAATTGCTCACTGTGAAGATGGCGCAAAAACCCTGTTTCATAACATGGTAGCACCCCAAAAAGACGTTACGGTACTGATTGGTCCCGAAGGTGACTTTTCTGCCAAAGAAATTGATTTGGCCCTTAAAAAAGGATATGCCCCGGTGTCCTTAGGCAACAACAGACTTCGTACAGAAACCGCAGCTGTATTTGCGTGTATGGCGGTGGCGATTGTGAATTCGTAACCTTACCAGCCCAAAAAACCGCACTACATCGAAAACTATCCCTTAAAAAATGACTTTTTTGGTAGTGATTATGCTTAAATTTGACTTTTAGGATACACCTATCCTCATAAACATTGAATATAAGCATCCCATAAACTGACCGTTCCTCCCTGCCTGAAGCTCGGAAATATAGATGGTACACACCCGAAATAACCGATGGTTTAAAATAGTTGATTCCATGAAATTACCAATGTTGATCTTCATTATGACCTGCTTTTCACTTTGGCGAATGGCTGCCCAAGACATTGCCATACTAAAATACGGAGGCGGTGGCGATTGGTATGCCAACCCTACGGCACTTCCCAATCTTATTTCCTTCGTAAATACTAACATAGGCACAGCCCTGAACCCAAAACCCGCTACCGTAACGCCGGGTGATACCGGTATTTTTCAATATCCCTTTTTGCACATGACCGGACATGGAAATGTGTTTTTTTCTTCGGCGGAGGCGGAAAATCTCAGGATGTATTTGCTCTCAGGCGGTTTTTTACATATCGATGACAATTACGGTATGGAACCTTATCTAAGAAAAGAATTGCTAAAGGTGTTTCCGGAAAAGGAATGGGTAGAGTTGGGTACAGATCACCCGATTTTTAATCAAAACTATGTATTTCCTCAAGGGCTTCCTAAAATTCATGAACACGACGGTAAACGTCCTCAGGCGTTTGGGATCACCCATGAGGGGCGTCTCTTAGTATTGTTTACGTACGAATCCGATTTGGGTGACGGTTGGGAAGACAAAGAAGTACATAACGACCCAGATGATGTGCGTTTAAAAGCGTTACAAATGGGAGCGAATATTGTAGCCTATGTTTTTAAAAACTGATAGATGACATCAAAAACGATTACTCAGGGCATACTGCGTGCTGTAGCCATTATTGTGGGTGTTGTTGTATTGCTCTATTTTTTATACAAAATACAGTCGGTTATCGCTTATATAGTCATAGCCTCGGTGATTGCACTTATCGGGAATCCGATTGTGCAATTCTTGCGCTTGCGATTTAAGTTTCCCAATACGGTAGCCGTTATTAGCACCATACTACTATTTATAGCAGCTATTGCAGGTCTTATTGCGCTGTTTGTGCCCTTGCTCATGAAGCAAGGTCGTAACCTCTCACTGTTAAATTTAGAGGGACTTCAAAAAAATCTGAATGCACTTTACATGCAAATTACGGAGTATTTTAATGCTACGCCATCTGCTGTGAGCAACCTACTTCAGGATTCCGCCATTGAAAAAAATATTTTAGAACACCTCAATGTAGGTTTTATTCCAGAGTTTTTCAATTCGTTTTTAAACGTGCTTAGCGGTGCCAGTATTGGTCTGTTTTCCGTGCTGTTTATTTCCTTTTTCTTTTTAAAAGATCGCCGATTACTACAAAATGGTATCCTGCTTTTTGTGCCTCAAGGAAAAGAGACCAAAATGATGCATTCCATTGAAAAATTAAACCTGTTATTATCGCGCTATTTCTTAGGCTTGTTGCTTCAAATTTTTATTTTATTTGTAATTTATACCGTGGCTTTACTGCTTATCGGAATCGAAAATGCGGTGGTAATCGCCTTCCTTTGTGCCCTCTTCAATATTATTCCATACGTAGGTCCAATCATCGGTGGTATTATCATGATTACCTTGGGCATGACCAGCAATTTAGGAGCCGATTTCAGCAGTGTTATTTTACCCAAAACCGGTTTTGTATTCCTCGGTTTAGTAGTGGGTCAATTGGTCGATAATTTCTTTTCGCAACCCTTCATATTTTCGAATAGTGTAAAATCGCATCCCTTAGAAATTTTCCTGATCATTATAATTTTTGGATTGCTCTTTGGTGTTGTAGGAATGATTGTTGCAGTACCCGGATATACAGCAATTAAAGTCATTTTGAAGGAATTTTTGTCGGAAAATAAGATTGTTAAAACACTGACCAAAAACTTATAGTAAAACTTTGAATAAAAATATATTAAAAACTGGTCCACAACAGTTTATAAATGAAAATTTAAATACTGACATCGTGTCAGTTGCACTAAAAAAAACAACATTTGAAGGCATATCCACTGCGGAGCTCACCCAACAGATTGCTTCTAAAAAAAAGTGCGCCACAAAGCTTCCCACCTATTACCGTACTCCTAAAATATACTATCCCCATCCGCTTCAACTAGCGCAAACATCCTCTGAAATTACAGCGCACTATAAGGCCTCATTGGTTCGTGGAAAATCGCTGCTAGATCTCAGCGGAGGTTTGGGGGTAGACAGCTATTATTTTGCAAAGAAAGTAGGATGTGTATGGCACTGTGAAATTGATGAAATCCTTTCGCAAATAGCCCATTATAATTTTGTGCAATTAGGTGCCGACAACATCCGAACATATACCGGTAACGGACTGGATTTTTTGAAGCAAACGAAAGAAAAATTCGATTGGATTTACATAGACCCTTCCCGAAGAAACGAACAAAAAAACAGGGTATTTATGTTGGCCGATTGCACCCCAAACATTCTGGAACACTTAGATTCTATTTTTGAAAAAACAGCCTGTATTTTAGTAAAAACAGCACCACTTTTAGATCTCTCTCAAGGCATTTCAGAACTTCGGTTTGTGTCCTGCATTCATGTTGTTGCCGTACAAAATGATGTAAAAGAATTGCTTTGGATATTGAAAAAAGATGCTTCAGCGTCCGTGCGCATAAAAACGATTAACCATACCAGCACGGAGGTATCCACCTTTGACTTTTTACGATCCGACGAATTCGTAGCCGTACCTGACTTTGCCTTGCCCATGCAATTTTTGTACGAACCCAATGCAGCCATCTTAAAATCGGGTGCGTTTAAAACCATTGGCGTACATTTTCACCTCAAAAAACTACATGAACACAGTCATTTGTACACTGCCGACCACCAAATCTCCTTTCCGGGTAGGGTATTTCACATTCGCGAGGTTATTCCCTACTCCAAAAAGAATCTGCTTAAATTTAAAGGAAAGCAGGCTCATATTACGGTACGAAACTTTCCGGAAAGTGTGGCCGTACTTCGCAAAAAACTTAGTATTTCGGATGGTGGTACTACGTATCTCTTTTTTACAAAAAATTGTGAAGGTAAGCGTATCGTTTTAGTGTGTTCCAAAACAAAAGTACAAGACTAGTCGGTACAAGGCCAATTAAAATTAGCCACCGCATCGGAACTAGCGGCGGAAAGATTATAATGCCACCATTCGGACCGTACCGACCAAAATCCGTGCTTTTCCATGGTCTCTTTTAATAATTTTCTATGGATGAGTACGTCCTCCGGAAGATCAAAATTATCGTGGTAGGCCTTTCTTCCGAAGTAATCAAAATCGGTGCCCATATCCAGTTCTTTGCCGTCCAAAGTAACCAACGTAATATCTACAGCACCGCCCCTATTGTGTATAGAACCTTTTTTAGGATCGGCCACATACTGCGGATTAGAAACGATGGCCCACATTTTATACTGCACCGAACGCGGCCTATAGCAATCAAAGAATTTAATTTTATATCCTTTGGCCATGAATTCGGCATTGGCTTGCAACAGTGCCTTTGCGGTTTTCACTCTGGTATAACACTCGGCACAGGCGTACACTTTTTCGTTAAGGAAGTTCTGGGTCGTAGCATAGCGCATATCGTACACAAAATCGACACTAAAATCGGCCAAACGCACAAAGGTGGTATCGGCAATTCCTTCCAGCGATTTTGGTTTCCAAACGAGTGCCGTTTCCACTTCTTGAACGGTATCTGCATGAATACTCTTAGTTTCTTCCGGTGTTCCTGTTTCCTTGTGCATCGGCTTTTCCTTACACCCTAAAACAATAAAGCCTATACAACAGCATATTCCTCCAAAAAACAGTATCTTACCCCTCATAATTATCACGGTTTGTTGCTATTCGTCAAAGATACTAATGACCTGTAGAACTAGACCTTTATCCACGAATTAATTTTAGGACATTCATGAACATCACTAAAGCATTGGGTATCGTTTTAATCCTTCTTGTTTTTAATCCCACATCTAACGCACAGGAAAAATGGCTTTTAGGTTTTGAAAAACCGGCACAAAACCCGATCATGCGGGCAGACTCCACCTATGTTTTTCAAGACCCCATTACGAAAAAGGCGGTGCAATGGCAAAAAGCCGACGTGTTTAATCCTGCGGCTATCGTCCGAAATGATACCGTATTTATGTTATTCCGAGCGGAAGACGACCCATCGGCTATTTTAGGCGGACGAACGTCCAGAGTTGGTTTGGCTTATAGCACAGACGGGATACATTTTACCAAATACCCCGATCCCGTACTGTACCCTTCGGTAGATGAATTTCAAATTTGGGACTTTCCCGGTGGCATTGAAGATCCCCGTGTGGTAGAAACGCCGGAGGGTGGCTATATTATGCTCTACACGAGTTGGAATAAGGAAACCGCACGCTTATCGGCTGCGAGCTCTCCGGACTTAAAGTCATGGACAAAACACGGTCCTGTTTTTGAAGAAGCGTACGAAGGAAAATTTTTAGACATCTGGAGTAAATCCGGTTCCGTGGTCACCGAACTTCAAAACGGCACCTTACAGGCTAAAAAAATAAAGGGGAAATATGTAATGTACTGGGGTGAACTTTTTGTGAATGTAGCACAATCTGACAATTTGATAGATTGGGTGCCTATGGTAGATGCTTCCGGTGAACTTCTGCATGTTTTTGAACCCACCTTGGGCGATTTTGACAGTCATTTAACCGAACCAGGCCCTCCTGCGCTCTATACCGAGCATGGCATTCTTTTGCTGTATAATGGAAAAAATCTGAAGGGCGATGGGGCAAGCGACAAAGTACCACAAGGCACATATTGCGGTGGACAGGCACTTTTTGACAAGAACGACCCCACCCAACTATTAGAACGGTTGGCCACCCCGTTTATTTGTCCGGATCTTCCTCATGAAGTTTCCGGTCAATATGCGGCAGGCACCACTTTTATAGAAGGATTGGTTTTTTATAAAGGCAAATGGTTTTTGTATTACGGTACGGCCGATTCTATGGTAGGATTGGCTATAAAATCGGATTAATGCCCATGTACCCCGAGTGCGATAAATCGCTATTCGTAAGCGCTTTTTTACCCTCTAAAAAGGACATAAAACTGCTGAATAGCGTTATTTTAACCGTATCCATTTTCTCATTCCGACAATTAGGATTTCCTTAAAAGGCTACATACCGTGCATAACACCTATCTAAGGCTTCGTGCTATCTCTAACATCCTTTTTTAAATGTTCGCTATCCCAAGAATGATCGCTGCCTTCGTTTTGAGCATACAAATCGCGGCGCAATAACTCTTCTTGCAAGGCAACCTCTTCCTGCACCGTTACCATATAGGCCATTTTATCGTGCCTTTTTGTAGCCAAACGCAACGTCGTGTCCTGATCGTACTTTATAAACTGTTGGCCTTGCCTCGTAGCTGTATATTTTCGAAAACCAAGCTGCACCAAGGCATCGACACCCATATGTACTGCAGTGTAAAGCGTTTCTCTGTAAAAATTAGCCACTCCGTGATCTATTAATTCAAACGCATCATTTCGGTTTCTTGCCCTTGCCAAAATCTTGAGATGGGGAAAATGTTTCCGCAAAAGCACTATCAATTGTAAATTAATTTCCGGGTTATCAATGGCGGCTATAAATAACTTGGCTTCTTCGGCACCGGCCGCTTTCAGCAGCGAAAGCCTAGTGGCATCTCCGTAATAGACATTAAATCCCATTTTACGCAAGGTTTCTACCCGTTCTGCATCGTGATCCAATACGGTAACTTCAATTTTATTGGCCCGCAACATTCTGCCTATGGTGCTTCCAAAATGTCCAAAGCCTGCAATAATCACAGCATTCGTTTCTTCTATGGTAACATCGTCCTTAGAAACGGTTTCTTTTGTGCCAACAAACGGCAATATATAGTTCTCATTTAGGGCTGTCAAAAATGGGGTTAATAACATGGACAAAGCTATGATGGCTAAAATTTGATTGGCAAGTGCGGTAGGAACAATACCCAATCCCATGGCAAATCCCATAATTACAAATCCAAACTCACCGGCCTGACTGAGTCCTAAAGAGAATTGTAAATTTTGATCCACATTTTTACCATAGACCTTTCCAATACCAAAAAGAACCAGAAACTTAAGGCTGGTGAGGGCTACCACAAAGGCAAAAATAAAAATAGGGTTATTGATAATAAGGTCAAAATCGATAGACGCCCCAACACCAATAAAAAAAAGACCTAATAACAATCCCTTAAAAGGAGCTATGTCTCCTTCTAACTCGTGTTTAAATTCTGAATTAGCCAAAACCACTCCGGCCATAAACGCCCCTAAAGCCGGACTAAGACCTACTAACTGCATAAGATACGATACGGCAAAAACCACAAGGAGCGCAGAAGCCGTAAACAATTCCTGAAGTCTGGTTTTGGCAACCATTCGCAACAAGGGCACAATCACAAATCTGCCGGAAAAATAAATAGCCGTTATGGCAGTAGTTACGACCAACGTTTGAATCCATGCCGGAAAATCTGAAATTAAAGAAGGCGCAATTTGGTTGATGTTCATGTCCGATGCTTCGGAAACCATTAAGGGAATTATAGCTAAAATAGGAATCACAGCAATATCCTGATATAGCAATACGGCAAAAGACGACCGACCCATGGAAGTGTTGTTCAGTCCCTTTTCTTTTAGGGTTTGTAACACAATTGCCGTAGAGGACAGCGATAATGCAAGTGCTATGGTTAGGGATATTTGCCAGTTCCAACCCAAAATTAATTGTAATCCAAAAAATAAGAGAATGGCCGTGCCTATCACCTGTAAAGAGCCCATGCCTGCAATAAACTTTCGCATTCGCCAAAATTTATACGGATCTAATTCCAGGCCTATCAAAAACAACATCATCACCACTCCAAATTCGGCAAAATGCATGATATCGCTCCCTTTTTGCCCTATAAGCTCAAAAACGGATGGGCCAATAGCAATGCCTGCAAACAAGTAGCCCAAAATAGAGCTAAGACCTATCTTCTTAGCAATGGGCACAAAAACTACTGCCGCAAGCAAATAAATAATGGCTTCGAGAAAAAAATTAGATTCCATGGGCTGTATTTAGAGATGTATACCAGTCGTTCATATACACATGATTTTTAAAATCCGCTTCGCTAAATCCCGTTGTAAGGATATGGTTTAAGAGTGATCCATAGGCCTTACCCGCTTGCACATAGTCTCTAATTTCCATATCAAAGGTGCCGTGTACCACATAGGGTGGTAAATACTTCATTTTGCACACCTGTGCCGTTTGGTTAAAAGGTTCTAACAATTCGTAAATGGTAAATCTATCCCTGCCAGTTTTACAATAATTTTCTTGATTACCCCCTGTAGTAACAACCTGAAACACATATTTTCCTTCCAAGGCATTCCCCTCGGACCCATAGGCCCATTTGTATTCTAGCACCAAATCAATCCACTGCTTTAGCAGCGGCGGGCAGCTGTACCAATAGAGTGGATGCTGCCAAATAATGATATCATGCTCTTTTAAAAGCGCTTGCTCCCGGTTTATGTCCACATTAAACTCCGGATAAAGCTCATATAAATCGTGAAACGTGATATTTTCTGTAACAGGTATATGTTTTATAAGCTCCTTGTGAGCCTGAGATTTTTCAAACAAAGGGTGTGCAAATAGAAGTAAGATTTTATGTGAGGCCATATGCACTTATTTTTATTGAAATTACAATTAATTTTAAAAAATTCAAGACAATCCCATCCATCGCCCATAAAAATAAGAACTTCTTTGGAAAGAAACTGCCCTAGTCATTGCATCTTAAACGAAACGGATCTATTTTGTACCCTACAAAAGTTGGGGTGCCTAAAGAAACAGAAAACCGTACCTGATCCGGAAATACCCCGATCGGATACGGCTTAGCAATCTGTTGTAATCAAGAACAAATTTTGGCATCCTAACCTTAACCTGCTACAATACTATGCGGAAAGTTATTCCTACTCTAAACCCTTTAAAAAGGCTAAGCTCTGGGGAACCTGCTCTACTACTCTAGAAGATTCATCTTCAATAAACATGTATTCTATGCCTAGTTTCTTAGCCTCGGCTACCACGCCTGCAATATCGATTTGGCCGGTACCGAGTACCACATTAGTTTCCACATCTTCATGGCCCGTATTGTTGCCCTTAACCCCATGTTCCATGTCTTTAAGATGAAGCAAAGTCATCTTGCCCGGATATTTTTTCATAAGGGCAAGAGGATCGGCACCACCATGCTGTGCCCAATATACATCGAGTTCAAAGGTGAAATCGGTGGCGTTTTTTGCCATATAATCAAATAAAGTGCCCTCTTCATAGGGACGAAATTCGTAGCCATGTGCATGATATGCCAAGGTTAAGCCATTCGCCTTTAACAGTTTTCCAGCCCTATTAAAAACCTCAGTAGCGTATTTTGTTTCTTCAATGGCAAAATCATTATTGTTATGGGGTATCCAGGCACACATTACGTATGTTGCTCCAAAAGCCTTAGCGTTGGCCACTACGTTCTTGGGGTTTTGCTCTAATTCTTCAAAACTTGCGCCCACACTCACCACGTCCAAATTATGTTTCGTCAATAGTGCTTTGAAATCTTCCATGGCATACCCATAGGTGCCTCCGCCTTCAAGTTTGGTAATACCCCAATCACTAATAGTTTTTAGCGATCCATCTACATCTGTTTTAAATTGATTCCTAAGACTGTATAATTGAATACCTATTTCCTGGCCATAGACCAACGTTCCACCCCACTGAGCGAGCAGTAGACTGGCGACCATAGTGATATACTTATTTTTTGTGCGCATCGTTTCCTTTTTTAAAATTATGTTAACAGGTTGCCCTGCTCGTCCCATTCCGCTATTATGTTTCGCTTGCTTTGATCAACGCATTTGGCGATCCACTCGGGGTCATAGGCTACGCCATGTTGATCCAGCACATCTTGGGGCACACCATCCCAAACATTGGGTTGATTGCCTTTATAGCCCAAATCCGCTATGCCCTCCTTTGACGTATAGTAACCGGTTACCGTTAACCCACGCATCATATAAAAAAATTGAATTTCTAAAGGTTGTTCCTTCAAAGGCATATCCAAATCATGCCAGCAAATTTCGTCACAAATTTGTTTTTTTTGCGCTAAGGTTGCCGATTTAAACTCGGTACCAAATTCACTGTTGCTTTTATGATCCAACCACATAAGACCTCCCAAAAGTGTGGGTGCCATTTCGGGTATATCTTTCCCCATAAATTCTACCAATTCCGGTACACCGGCCTCAATAGGGCCACCGTGAGGTTCTTTAGGGGGAAGTATAACCACACTTAGGGCCGCGATGGTTTCCATTTCATGTTCGTTAAAAAGCTGTTCGGCTTGCAGTTTTTCCAAACGCTCTAACTCTGCCGGTGTACGTCCAAAGTATTTTTCGCTACTTTCTGCAATAGCCTGGTCTATTGTTTCCGTTGTATCCGTTTTACAGGCGTTGAAAACCAAACCGGAACTCGCAGCGGCGCCTCCAAGGATGAGGGTCTGTAAACTTTTTCTTCTATCCATCTTCTTAAATATTTTGTTGCTTCAATTGTTCAATGATATAATCGGATGCCCTCCACGACAACGCCATAATGGTCCAGGTACAGTTCTTGTCGGCTTGGGAAACAAAAGGCCCTGCATCTACAATAAACACATTATCCGCATCATGTAATTGTTGGTATTTGTTTGTTACCGATGTTTTGGGGTCGTTCCCCATTCTGGTCGTCCCTACTTCATGTATGATCTGTCCTGGGGCAAGCAATCCATAGTTCTGTTCTTTACCCGGTTTTTCACCCAAGGGAATACCGCCCATGTTATGAATTAGTTCTTCAAAGGTATCCTGCATATGCTTGGCCTGGTTTATTTCATATTGCGAATGCTTGTAGTTGAACTTTAAGACCGGGATACCGTATTTGTCTACCGTAGTAGGGTCTATTTCGCATCTATTTTCTTTAAATGCAATGGCCTCTCCACGGCCACCAAAACCGATCACCGAACCATAATACTTTTTAACGTCATCTCTAAGGCTATCGCCATAGCCCCCCACTTTGAGTCCAAAAAACTTATTCATGCCATTAGGGTCAAATCCAAAACCGTAGTTGGGTTGGCCCATACCGCCCCAAACTTCAATATGGTATCCTCTTGGGAAGTTTAGTTTAGAGTGGTCCCCCCACCATGGCGAATACACATGCATACCCCCTACACCATCCTCGTTATAGGAAACTTTTCTATTCATAAGATCTGGAATAACACCAGAAGCGCTGGCACCCGTAGAATCATGGAGGTACCTACCCACGACATCGCTACTATTGCCCAAACCATTGGGATGTTGTTTGCTCTTAGAATTTAAAAGTATTCGTGCCGAACTACAGGCCGATGCCGCCAATACCACTACTTTGGCCTTTAGTTTATATTCTTTCCTATCCTCTTTGTTGATATAGGAAACTCCGGTGGCTCTGCCCTCTTCGTTGGTAGTAACTTCACGTACCATGCTATTGACAAATAACTTTACTTTTCCACCACTTTTCTGAGCAGGAAAAATAAGGCAGCTACCTGCGGAGAAATCGGCATATACTTGACAAGAACGGCCACATTGACCACAATAGAAACACACTCCCCGTTCGTTATTGATTCGCTTGGTTAACATGGAAAGCCTTCCGGGAATTACCGGAATGCCCGATTTTTTTGCTCCTTTAATATAAAACAATTCGTGCAATCTTGGTTTTGGAGGAGGAAGAAAAAAACCGTCGGGATCATCCTCTCTACCTTCTTTAGTGCCAAAAACACCGATTAATTTATCTAACTTATCGTAATAGGGTTTTACATCTTCATACCCTATAGGCCAATCATCTCCCAGTCCGTCTCGTGATTTTCCTTTAAAATCCTTGGGGCCAAACCGCAACGAAATACGTCCCCAGTGGTTGGTACGGCCGCCCAACATTCTTGCCCTCCACCATTTAAATTCAGTGCCTTTTTCGTGGGTATAGGGTTCGCCCTCCACTTCCCAGTCTCCCCAGGACATATCCCATTCTCCAAACGCCCTGTCTGTACCTGCTCCTCTTCTAGGAGAGTCATAGGGCCATTTTAATTGGGTCATTGTTTTAGGGTCTGCGGGGTCAAAAAACGGCCCTGCTTCTACAACGGCTATGTTTAATCCGGCATCGGCTAACTGTTTGGTAGCCACACCACCACCAGCCCCGGAACCTACAATAATAACATCAAAGATTTCGGAGGATTCTTTTATCTGCATAATTTGGTTTTTAATTTATCGCCTCCAATTTAACACATAAAAAAGTAAGAATCACATTTTTTTATACGAACGACAAAGGAACGGGTCTAATAGGACATTAAATGATAGGTAAAAGACAAAATAATATCATCTTGCGCCAACGTTCACTACAGTTAATCGTAGTCGCTTAAAAAATGTGGCGCTTTTCTTTGTTTTAAAATGATAGCATCCTATTTCTTAGTAGGAATAGTCTTTTTGTTTTGTGTGTGCAAAGGCCTATGCCTATAAACCTAGTATTTTTGATTGGTGTACGAATAGCAACCGTTCGGATTGTTGACAAACGCAAATCACCCAAACTCTTATAAACTCAAAAAAATATATATTCAGTAAACCAACCAAAAATAATCTTTAGGTAAAAAAACTGCCTCTTACGCGGTATAAAAAATTTCTTGAAACTGACTATCCCCGAGGCAAGCCATAGGGGTATACTTCTACCGCGCTCAGTACGGGTTTCGCCAGTTTCATTTTGGCCTTTGGGCCAAAATCCGAAATTTTGTATTTAACCTCACCCGG
>NZ_JAYEEQ010000024.1:0-44302 GCF_034651555.1 Aurantibrevibacter litoralis
TCTGCGTTCCATAATACAGTAAATTTAGAATAAAAAATTAAACTTAAATTACTGTCCTATTTTTGGGGGAAATTATAAAATGACGTTTAAAGGTGGATAGGCTCATGTTGGCTAAAAACGCAATTTCCGATAGGTTAAGGTCAGAGTTGATATTGGCTTCTACAATGTTTTTAAACGTTGTGCGGGTAGTGGACGCTGCACAGCCTCGAATATAATTAATGAACTGCGCTTCGTATTTATGACATAGGTACAACATAATTTCCTCGAATTTAACGTCTAACAACGGTTTAAGGGGCGTTTTTAAATTTAAAATTATGGTGATCGAATTAACAAACGAAAAAATAAAATCATCATTTTGAATCACAAAAAATGGAGACTCCGGATGTTGTTGTTTTACGTAATTACCTAGTACATCTTCATGTTTTTTTAGGAAATTTGCAATGCTTTTGTCGGTAAAAAAGAAGAGCTTGCAGTAATATACATGGTCATTATCGGGTAATTCGGTCATTAAACAATTGCCAGATCGTATAAGAACAGATTGACTTTTGTTTACTTCTACAAATGCATTTTCAAAATGTACTTTTTTTTCTCCGGTCTGTAAAAAGCTGAACATATTGGAGGTAAGGTTTACCTTATTTTTGACCACTTCTTTGGTCATTTTAAAATCATGAACTAAAAAATCTGTTTTTTCTGTTTGTGCGTGAAAATACGCATCCGGGATGTTTTGAATCATGGCAATGTTCTTCTTAAAAAAGCAATTAAAAGTACTTTATTTTTTACGAAGTGCTTATTTTTTAGGAATGCATCAACCCTTCAAAAATCTGTAAGGTTTCTATCACGGCTTTTTCAGGAGTAAGTGCGGTATCGGAAATACCGGATATTACTCGTGTTATATTATGATCTACCGAACCCTTTTTATTCCAAATTTGGGGTGTTGCTGCTGTAAGATAGGCCGAAAAATTATGATGTCCCGAACCTGGACGTTCCCCTATAATGTGGATGATGCCTTTTTTCATAGCATTTTCAGAAGCACCAAACAGCAATTCTCCACACGCGTATCCTGCACGTACTCTACCGTGGGTAATTACAATGTGTTCGTTTGATACACGAAATCCGTTGTGCTGTAGCCCTTGTCGAAGGCGCTCCAGAAATGGCCGCAGATGCCCCTCATCCATTAAGGCTCTTGCATTGAGTCCGTCCGAAATAAGGAGTTGCACATCGGGCTGGTCATTGCCCCATTGCCTGCGTACATTGTTTACTATGGCGATCGCTTTAGGACTTAATTTTTCTCCGGATTCGGGATGATACACATAATCCTGTCGATCTACCGACTTTGTACAAATGTGGGTTGCCCCTGAAATAGAAGCTACAAAGTTGGCATTCATTTCGGTCCACAGGCTTATTTTGGCATCTTCATATAATCGGCGGACTTCCGCCTCCAGTTTGGGCTCTAAATCCCAATGATTTTTCCCAAAACCTTGCGCAATAGGAACGCCTCTGGTTTGGATGCGTTGCATACATTGTTGTCCTTCTTCGTAAATCGTTTTCTTACTTCGGGTATCATTTTTAGCCCGTTGGTATTGGTAATATACCCAAAGTGGATCGCCAAAATGTAAAGTAGGATGGCCTAATTCATCAATCACCTCTAATTTTTTAAAAAAGTCCCACATGGCATCGTTTACTTTATACCCAAATTGATGTCGAATTCTAACATGGTCGTTAAAGGCCGTAGTAAGGTAACTAAGCATGGGGTCGTTTTTGGTAGGTAGTGCCATAAGATAGGCCGGATTGGCAGGCATAATCTGATCTATGCACCAATTAAGGTCGTCTAAGGTAACATCCATATGCAGTGTAGAACAAATATCTAAACCAATGGTAAGCCCGTGAAGTTTGCCCATAACCGTATCTTCCAGACAACAGCGCACTAGTTGTTCTTTGGTACGAAATACCTCGGGACCAATAAACCCTGCTACATCATTTACAAAAACCCAAGGCGTTTTATCGGGTGATTTTCCTTTTGTCATCGCCGCTTTTAAGGCCCGAACAAAACCATATTTTCGAGATTCGTGCAGTACCATATCAAAACCTTCACCGTGTCCGTTCGTAAAATCGGCACCCTGTCCGGTTTCGCCATACAAACCGTATTGCCCTGTTCGTTTCGATAGGTGTTGTACCATTTTCGCAATGGTAACATCAAAAGTGGCATTGGCATTTACCGTACCGGCCAAACTCTGAAACCACACGCCTGTGGTGCCCGGCTGTTTTTTTTCCACCTCGGCTTGTACATCAATATGCGCCAACACACAATGGGGTATGATGTCTTGAAGTTTAAAAGTGGTTATGATATCAAAAAGGGCGGCTTCTATTTTGGCAACGGAAGCGGACTCGCTAGATACAGGATTTGTGCCTAATACGAGATCGCCCACGGCGTAGGACCAGGCATTGAATACCTGCCATGTAATATCTTCAATATTATCGGTAGGGGAGTTGGGCTGTATGCGCGCACTAAGATATCCCTTGCTGCCAATTTTACTGTTGGGCAACGGATTGAATACCTTTTGTCCTACCTCAATAAGGTCTTGGTTCGGCATCAATTTTACCAAACAGCCGATACAATCACTACTCAATGCGGGCATTATTTTTTTAATATCCGCTTCAGATCGGGTTAGTACGAATTGTTTTAGTTCATACAACGTCATTTGTTCCACCTCCGGATCAGCGGTGGTATCTGTGCGAATCAGTCGCCAAACATCGTCTTCATAAACAGGATGTGTATTTATATCGCCTATTTTGGTCTGGAACAACAGGGTTCGGGCATTCTTGCGAGAGGCTTCAGAATCGGCCGAAATACCAAGCGTAAGATCTCCTTCTTTAAATTCATTTGCTGCCCCTAGAATTTGACGGTAAAGGCTAAGATTCTTACCTCCGGTAGTCCGTTGTATGTACGAAAATAGATCTTCGCCCGGCTGCGGAGTGCCCACATGAACACCTGTATGTTCGTGATTTAGCTTCGAATCCGAAATTAGACCACATCCCTTGGTGAGGATTAGGGTTGATGCTAAGATGCCTGTTTGTGCCATAAATCGCTTTCGGGATATTGGGGTCATAACCTGCTACGTTCATTGTTAAGTTAGTGGTTGCGTATTATTTCACGCTAAAGGAGTGCTATTCCCTTTTGTTAAACCTTGCTAAAAACCTTATGTGAAACGCTTTTTAAAGATACAAAGGATTTTTCTTTCTGTGAACAGAACCCCTGATTTTACTATAAAATTAGGAGGCGTAGATATCCTAAGGGTCATTGTATAACTACATGGGGTACAAGGAGCCTCCTTTTAGCCATGGCTACTGTAGTTATGGTTCAGCGTGCTTGGGTTTCTGATTAGGGTAAGAAATCGTAGAGAAAGTGCACCTTTGCCTGTGGCAATATTCCATTACCTCTAGGACGATGAGAATCGTTTTTTTGGAGTACTATTACAGTATATCACGGATTCCTTTTTTTACTAATTTATTCTAAAGATTCCCCGACCCTTGGGTCGGGGTTTCCTATTTATCGCTCCTTTGGAGAGGTCGGAACTGCCTTTTTGCAGTTCCGGGTGAGGTAAAATACAAAATTTCGGTTTTTGACCCAAAGGCCAAAATGAAACTGGCGAAACCCGTACTGAACGCAGTAGAAGTATACCTACCCCTATGGCTTGCTTCGGGGATAGTCAGTTTAAAGAAATTTTTTATTCCAAAATTTCACTACACTACCCGTGGCTAACTATTTTTGCCGCCCTCTGTAGCGTAACTGCCCCAAACTAATCTTTACCAATATCCTTATAGGTATACTGGCTCTTTTGCCAGTCTATTTTCGCATCGGGGTAGTACTTAACATTCATTCGTTCCAAATACGGGGCTTGGTGGCCTAGGCGTACTTTATAATTTTCCCAGTCCCTGTTTTCTTGAGTAGACCAACCCAATTCCGCAATCCCAATGACCCGTGGGAATGCCAAATATTCTAACTCGTCTATGGTACCTATTGTTTCGGACCATAAGGGGGCTTCTATACCCAATATATTTTCTATGGGAATGCCTTCATACGTTTCCGGCGTCCATACATAAGCGGTATCTACCGGAACGTAACCGGCCCAGTGCAGTCCATATTTAGAAAGGGTATCGTACTGCATATCTAAATAGGCTTTTTTTGCCGGTGAAAGAATTACCTTCATGCCTTTGGCTACAGCTGTTTTAGCATTTTCTGCACTACTCCAGAACTGTGCAATAGCATTAGAATCTAAATCGGCGGTTACAATCTCGTCCCAACCAATTACTCGCTTCCCGTACTTCTGCACAATTTTTTCTACCTTATTAACAAAATGGATGTAATCTTTTTTCTTTGTCACATGACTTTCATCTCCCCCAATATGAAAATAAGGTCCGGGCGTTAGGGCGGCAATTTCTCGTACTACATCATCGATAAAGGCATAGACCGTATCTTTACGGGTGTCAAAAGTGCTAAAACCTACTTTCATCCCCGTGTACAAAGAAACCTTTTTTCCATTTCCATTTAAAAAGGGATAGGCTACAGAGGCCGCATTGGTATGCCCCGGCATATCAATTTCCGGCACAATGGTAATATAGTGCTTGGCGGCATACGCTACAATATCTTTATAGTCTTCCTGCGTATAAAATCCGCCAGGGCCTCCACCCACTTGGGTACTGCCTCCTATTTCGGTAAGTTTGGGCCATGACTTTATTTCAATACGCCAACCTTGATCGTCCGACAGGTGTAAGTGCAGCACGTTGTACTTATAGTACGCCAAATGGTCTATGTATTTTTTTACATCGGCCACACTAAAGAAATGCCGCGCCACATCTAACATGGCACCGCGAAAGGCGAAATTGGGATGATCATCAATTTTTCCGGTGGGAATGAGCCACATTTTATGGGGAGCAAGCGTGTCGTTGCTGTTATTGGGGATAAGCTGCCGTAAGGTTTGTACCCCCCGGAAGGCACCTTCTGCACTTTTAGAGGTAATACGAACAGAATCTTTAGTGATGGTTAGTTCATACGCTTCATGGTTTTCAAGATGGGCGTCCTCTGTTTGTTGAAGGTACACAACACGCTCTACAAGACCAGGACTGGTTTCATTTACGGGGATCCTAAGCTGTATATGTTCTTTAATTTTATCTGCTAAAAATAGACCCACCTGATGGTACTCATCATCGGGCGTGGTTACAATGGCTGTATGTTGGTCCAAGGCAAAAGCACTATGGGAAGCGTTTGATGTTAGGGGTTTAGGGATGAGATTTTCTGCCGTTAAATCCGTGACCGGAAATAGAATTTCTTTCTTTTTTTGGGTTTCGGTACAGGCAATAATCCCGGCAATGCCTACCAGGACTATGATGGTTTTGGTTACTAGTGAGGTTCTCATACGTTGGATTTAGTTTATGTAATTTTTTATAACGGAATACCAAAGATCGTAACCTTGGGCATTCATATGCAAGTTGTCTTGGGTGAAAAGAAACGCTTTTGGTCGGCCATTTTCCAGCATCACATCCCAAATGTTAGCATAAGCTACGGCACTATGCCGTTGCGCAAGTGTTTCTATTTTTCTATTTAATCTTTTATACCTTCTGCGGAGATGCCAACGCGAAGGACTGGGCTTGGCCGAAAGGAGTACAATTTGTGTGTTTGGGTTATGTTGATGAATGGTGGCTATAATTTTTTGAAAATCAGTGAGTACTACGTTTACCCTTTTTTTATTGGCGATATCATTATCACCTTCATAGATAAAGACTTTTTTAGGCTTGTACCGAAGAATTAAGGGTTCGGAATACGCCAAAAGATCGGAAGCTTCAGAACCGCCGAAACCCGTATTTACGATATGGGCATCAGGAAATCGCTGTTCTAAATCGTTCCACAGTCGTATGCTGGAACTACCGGTAAAAACGATGGTTCCCGTTTCCGGTTCATGGAGCGTTTCATATTTTTTATAGATGGCGTTTACCTCTTCCTGAAAGCGGAGGGCATTTTGCGATTGCACCGTAAGCGGAATCCAAAGAAATAAAAATAATAGTTTCATTATAGGGCAATTTTTGCCGTTGAAAGATAGGTTTAATTTGAACAAAATTAAAACCCGCAAAAGTCGAGTTCATCCAATTACATTCCGCCTCTGGGAACGGTAATGCCTTCGGCCAAAGACCATTCATAAAAACGTTCAATCCATTTGTCTGAAGGTAAGTTTTGTTTTCGCATGCCAAAACCATGGCCTCCTTTGGCGTACATATGCATGCCTACCGGTTTGCCTGCCTGTAGCCATGCGGCATATAAGGAGGCACTTGGGGCTGCCAAATCTAGCGGGTCATCGGAAGCACAGATTACCAACATAGGCGGTGCATCTTGGGGCACTTCATAGTCGCCGACTACAGTCATCCAAGGATATACAGGAACTATAAAATTGGGTCTATTTTCTTTTGTAGCTTGTAGGGCTACCCCCATGGTAACCGCTCCTCCGGCCGAGAAACCCATAAACCCAATTTTGTTAGGGTCAATATTATATAAGGCAGCATTGGCACGTACTTCGGCAATAGTTTTTAATCCATCTTCGACGGCTAAGGGCAGTATGGGTTTTACATTCGTAATAACACTGGCTCCGGCTTCGGTAATTTCTTTTACACCATCTGCTCCGGTGGGATATAGTCGATATTTTAAAACAAATGCCGTGATACCTTTTTTATTCAGCCATTTTGCGACATCGTTCCCTTCGCTGTTGATGCTCAGCGCATATAAACCGCCACCAGGGGCAATAATAACCGCCGTGCCATTAGCTTCTTCGGCATTAGGCCTAAAGACTTCCATAGTAGGTACTGACACATTGGTAACAACCTGCGTTTGCCATATATCAGAGTAATAACTTTTTTCGCTGCCTTCCCAACTTACGGTAGACGACGGCTTATAGGGTAACTGAATAATTTCTTGAGACCAGCTTATAGCGGTACACAATAAGAGAAGGGTACTAAAAAAAGAATTCCTCATTTTTATAGGGTTAAGTGTTAAAACGATATATTTTGATTGCCTTAAAATCGGTGTGTGCTATACTGTGATCCTTTCGTCCGCTAAAGATACCAATTTTAACAATGGCGGTAAAGCTAAAATTTAGATGATTGCGAAGTGATGCTTCTACATTCTCCATTTTTTGCCCTAAAATAGGGCGTCATAAAAAAAGACGTATTTTATATTTATGAGCGCTCCGGATAAAGTTCGTCGTAGCTTACCATTTTATTGGGCCCCATGCGATGTAAGATGTGTTTCCGTTTAATTTCACTGACTTCAGTAACCCCTAAAGCCGCAATCATTTCGGTAAAAGAATGTATGGTTCTTTTATGAAAATTTGCCACCCGTATCGATTTATCTCCTACATCTAAACCTTTCATAAGGCTTTTATTTTGTGTAGCCACTCCCACCGGGCAGGTGTTGGTATTGCACTGCAATGCTTGTATGCACCCTATAGCCATCATCATGGCACGGGCGCTGTTTATTGCGTCTGCCCCTAAAGCCATTAGGCGAATCATGTGAAAAGAGGAAAATACTTTTCCCGATGCAATCACTTTAATTTCCTTTTTTAACCCATGTTTTTTTAAGCAGTCTACCACGAGTGTCAGGCCTTCGCGCAGCGGTAACCCTAGGGAATTGGTGAACTCTACCGGTGCAGCCCCGGTGCCTCCCTCACCACCATCTACCGTAATAAAATCGGGAAGGATTTGTGTTTTTAGCATAGCATCACAGATTTCTTCGAACTCCGAAGGACTACCTACACACAATTTAAATCCAATCGGTTTTCCTTGTGATAAATCTCGAAGTTGCTGCACAAAATGCAACAAGCCTTCTGCGTTGTTAAAGGCGGTATGGTACGGAGGCGAAAGTACATCGGTAAACGGTTTTACCCCTCTTATGGTGGCAATTTCAACCGTGTTTTTTGCGGCCGGTAAAATACCTCCATGACCCGGTTTCGCACCTTGAGATAGTTTAATTTCTATCATTTTTACATTTTCTTTCAGGGCATTTGCTTTAAAATTATCGGGACAAAAGTGCCCGTCTTCGGTACGGCATCCAAAATATCCTGTACCTATTTGCCAGATAAGATCGCCCCCTCCTTCTAAATGATAAGTGCTGATACCGCCCTCTCCGGTATTATGAGCAAAGCCCCCAAGTTTTGCGCCTTTGCTTAGTGCCAAAACGGCATTTTTACTCAATGAGCCAAAACTCATAGCAGAAATGTTTAAAATACTGCCGCTATAGGGTTGTGTACACCTTTGTCCTCCAAAAAGCACTCGGGGATTTGCATCTACCTCTTCATGGCGCTTGGGGTACATAGAATGTGCCATACATTCGTATCCTATTCTATACACATCCGATTTTGTGCCGAATGGGGTTGTATCATTCACATTTTTTGCCCTTTGGTACACTAAGGATCGGAACATTCGGTTTACGGGAGTTCCCTCCATGTCCGTTTCTACAAAGTACTGTTGTATTTCCGGACGGAACGCTTCCAACAAATACCTAAAGTGACCAATAACCGGAAAATTATTTCGAATGGCCTGCTTTTTCTGTAAAATATCTCCTATACCGATAAGGATGAGCGGCGCAAAAAACAAGAAACTCCACAAAATAGGTTTCCAAAATATGGATACGAATCCAATGAGGACAACGACAATGGTTGCAGTTAAAATAAAAATCTCTCTAGGTTTTAGTTTCATGGAAATGATTTACAGGTTGGTTAAATAGTCGCGCAGGCCGTAACTGGCTACAACGCCTTCGCCGGTCGCAGCAGCAACCTGAGCAATTGCACCTTTGCGCACATCGCCTGCGGCAAATATGCCTTCTACATTTGTTTTGTTAAGTGCTTTAGTTAATATATGCCCACTATCGGACAGATTTAAAAGGCCTTCAAAAGATGAGGTGTTGGGTATCAATCCAATAAAAATAAATACGCCATCTGCAGCAATTTCCAGTGGTTTTTCAGTTTCATTGTTTACCACCTGTACAGCCTTAAATGTGCCCGAAGTGCCCGCAACAAACTTCGTAGGGGTGTGGTTCAATACTACGTCTATATTTTTAAAGGATTTTAGTTTTTCAATGTAGGTTTCCGTGGCCGAAAATTCCTTTGAGCGATGAATTAGGGTTATTTTTTTACAGAATCCGGCCAAAAACATACCTTCCTCTAAGGCTGAGTTACCACCGCCAATAACAATAACCTCTTTATCTCTATAGAAAGCACCGTCACAGGTAGCGCAGAAATGGATGCCGGCACCAATGAGTTCTTCTTCACCGGATATTCCCAGCGTGCGGTAGGTGCTTCCCGTGGCAATTACAATAGTTTTACCAAAGAAAGTTTTGGATGTGGTGTGTATTTTAAAATGATGTTCCGTTTTTTCGATTAAGGTTACGTCCTCTCCGGTTTCAATTTTAGCACCTAAGGTGGCAGCCTGTTGTTCCATTCTGTCCATTAAATCCGGGCCGGATACTTCATTAAACCCCGGGTAATTCTCAATTTTTTTTGTTATAAAGGCATTCCCTCCTATATTTTTTCGCTCTAAAATAAGCGCATCATACTTGTCGCGTTGCGCATAAATGGCGGTAGTGAGTCCGGCAGCGCCACCACCAACGATCACCACGTCGTAAATACGTTTATCCGCAGGGGCGTCTAATTTTAAAATCTCGGTAAGGGTCTTATTGTCAGGATTAGTATATGCTTTTTCGTTTAGAGTAATAGTGGGGATAATGCGTTTGCCATTGTTGATTTTTGTAACAAAATCGGCCGCTTCGGGTGTGCTATCGACATCTACAAAGACAAAGTTGAGCTGGTTGTCCTGTAAAAACCGTTTTGCTCTTCGGCAATCGGGACACCAATCGGCACCATAAACTACAATTTTACCTTGCCCATTGATGCCTAATAGAGCGGCTAGTTTATAGTTTTGAGGATTACTGTAGCTTGTACCATCGATAAGAAGCGTGGGGATGATCCGTTTTCCGTTATTGATGCCCTCAACTATTTTACTGGCCTCGGGATCTATATCTACATTTATATAGTTGTAGTCAACATTGTTTTTTTGTAAAAAGTCTTTGGTTCTTCGGCAATCGGGACACCATTCTGCCCCATACATGGTAATCTGCATTTACATTAAATTTTAAAAATAGTTAAGAGCCATAAAAATATAGGATTTAAAATGATTCGCTGCACCTAAGTTCACTTTTGTTTCTGTCGCAAAAGGTAGCACAACATAACTAAAGGGCTTAGAGAACGTCTTTTGGACTGTTGAGAAATGAGGCCTATAGGAAAAAATGAGACGATACATAAGCCTTTAGGGAGGAGGCTGGCGTATCATGGTTGAGAAAGGTTCCTTTTCTAAAATTTGGTATAGTTTGACGCAAATCGTTTGATGTGCATGTAATTTATCCTTTAGTTGAAAGACCAAATGTTCGCGTATCAATTAAAAATACGCTTTCTTTACTATAATTTCAATCGTATTAAGAAAAGACCATAATGCAATTCAAATTGAAAACAATAACCCTTAAAGGGGCCTTTGCAGCCTTATTTTTTGTAAGTGCCGTACAGGGGCAAAATCAGGATGTTCTTATTGAAATTATTCAAGCACAGGGTAATGTAAAAATGTTAAAGGGAAGAGGCGGTAATATAGCGGTTCTCGCTGGTGTAGATAAAGTGCTTTTGGTAGATGATCAGTTTGCTGATATGACCCCAAAAATTTTAGCTGCGGTGCGCACGGTGAGCGATAAACCGGTTCATTTTTTGCTAAATACCCATTGGCATGGTGATCATACGGGTGGAAATACAAATATTGGTGCCATGGGTACCACCATAGTGGCACATGAGAATGTTAGAAAAAGATTGAAAGACGATCAGACAACGAAAAATCTATCTCAATCGGATGCATTACCCGAAATTACCTTCGCGAACGGATTAAATTTCCATTTCGACGATGAGGAAATCACTTTTTTTCATAGTCATAGGGGGCATACCGATGGGGATGCCATGGTGTATTTTATGACCAGTAATGTATTGCACACCGGCGATTTATTTTTTAATGGTCGATATCCCTATATCGATCTAAATTCGGGGGGCGACGTACAAGGCTATATAAAATCTGTAGAACACGCCCTAATGCTGATCAATGAAGATACGGTAATTATTCCCGGTCATGGGGAATTGGCAACCAAAGAAGAATATCAAGATTTTTTAGAAATGCTGCGTTATTTGGAGAAAAATATTTCAGGGGCTATACAATCCGGGAAAACGAAAGAGGCAATATTGGCCGATGCCTCCCTGACGCAAAAATACGATGCTTTGCAATTTGGCACCGGATTTATAAACGGAGAACGTATTCGTCAATTATTTTATGATAGCCTGGTTGCGCCCTTAGAACAGGAATAAAGTACGGGTTAATAACCCAATTAAATGTTAAATTTGACTGTAATTATACGAAAAACCTCCTTTTTTTGGTTAATACAATGGGCTTGTTTAGCAGCCCTTTCTAACGCAGTAAAATACTTGAAAATGAAGTTCCAAACCCATCATCTACGTTTCTTTGTACTTACTTTTTGTGTTGTTTTTTTATTAGAAAGTTGTAACCAAAAAAATGCCGTAGAACGGCTTCCCGAGGCACAAATAGCGGCAGAACCAGCAGAACCTTTGGTGTTGCCCGCTTCCAAAACAGTGGTGTCCAATTCAGGGCTTACGGTGAATCCTGCGCATGGCGAACCCGGACACCGTTGCGATATTCAGGTGGGTGCTCCCTTAAATGGCAGTGCTAGTACTACGGCACCTTCGGTGTTTGCTCCGGTAAATCAGGCTTCTGTAGTAACCAATACGGCTAATGTAAATCCGGCACACGGACAACCGGGCCATCGCTGCGACGTGGCCGTTGGTGCACCTTTGTAAAGAAAGGATACAGTAGATAGCTGTTTTAATAGCCCACGGTTTAAACCGTGGGCTATTGTTGATGTATCATAATTTTAAAATGGTTTTAACCATTTCATTTTTTAGGTATTCTCAATAATTTGATTTTTGTCTTTCGCCAATTCGGAAAATTAATACACCAATTGACTTATTTGGTAATATGAGTCTTTGGTGTCGGCTAAATTGTCTTGCGATTTCGTATGCAATATTTGATCAACAGGAGTTTCGATTGTTTCTTGAATGTTTTTATTCATTTGTTTTGACAACGAAAAATCGGTTACCTGCTAAACTAAAATTTATGGAAAGACATCTTTTGAGGCTTTGTGATTCATGCACTTGCTTGTATTCGCCGAACTACCATACCTGAATGGTTATTGCTATATTTGATACAATCTTATTTGTTTTTAACAGTGTAGCCTATGAAGTTTTATCCGTTTTTTCTTTACGTTACTTTGTCTTTTATAATTTTTTCAGCGTCGCTGGTTTCTGCGCAGAGCACAGAAAATCTACCGGCCACAAAAATCGTAGTTCAAAACCTATACTATCCTAAACCCGGGTTAGAAACCGAAGTGTTTCAATGGCGTTTGCATGCTTCAGCCGTTCGGGCGAAATTGCAACTGCCCGTGGGGCGTGTATTACAACGTATTGATACTGTAGATGGGCAACCGTATGTCATTTGGGAGTGCGAGTATCCCAACCTTGATGCCCGGGCTGCAGATGTGGAAAAGATAGGGGAGTCCAAGGAATTTGAAGAAGTTCAACAACATATGGGAACCCTACTCGCAAAGTTTGAGCGTTCGGTGTGGTACGTACATTAAACGCATTACTTATAAACCGCTCCGTAAGGTCTCCCATGGCCCTGAAATGGCCAGCGTGAGGCCTTCTTCCTGGATGTTTACAAAGAGATATTTCCCGCTGGGTGAAAAGCAAGCACCGGCCAATTCTGACTTAGAAAAAATGTTTCGGGCTATGGTATAGGCTTTGCCATTGGGCGTAATGCCTCGAATATAGGCGTCGGGATGATCTTCGCACAGAATAACGTCTCCCCATGGGGCAATAGTGAGGTTATCGCAATTTTTCAAGGTATCAAAATCATCAGATTCAGCAAACAGAACCAATTTGCCTGGAGCATTGTCCTCTGCATCAGTGCCTTCATTTGGCGAAGGAATGTATTTAAAAACTTGTCCCAAATTTTTCTTGCCACCATTGGTGCATGCAAAGTATATTTCGTTATTGCCATACCACATGCCTTCTCCACGCGCAAAAACAGCTGCACCTTGGTTGCGCCCTCTAAGTCGGAGGTCATTTTTAGGAGCTTCTACATCATCAAGCGTAATCCATTCTACCTCCAAGGAATCGCCAATGGATAGTGTTTTATCTTCCCAGTTTCGGGTGTCAAAGCCCCATTGATCTTTAATTTTTAGTGCTTGCAAGATGCCGCCATCGGCTAATTTTTCTTTGGTTTTGGGAATAAATCGATAAATAAGTCCATCTCCGGCGTCTTCGGTTTGGTACACAAATCCGGACTTGGGATTCACACTTACGGCCTCATGGTTAAATCTACCCATCGCCTTTAAGGGAATGGGCTTTGTAATATTGTTGGCCTTAGCAGAAATCTCAAAATTATAGCCGTGCTCGGTTTCGTTGTCGGCCATTTTAGGTGTCACATCTTCTTCGCAGCTAATCCAAGTCCCCCAAGGCGTTATTCCACCGGCACAGTTTCTGTTGGTTCCTGCCAAGCTTAAAAATTGTGTTTCTACCTTTCCGGTATGCTCGTTAAATACAAGCGTGGTGGTGCCTCCTAAACTTGGATTTGTACCGTGTCCAAAATCAAAAAAATACCCTTTAGGTAGTTTGTTTGCAAGTTTATTACGTTTTCCAAAGGCGCTGTTTTTAGTGTCATTGGGACTTATTTCATGGTTGCGAATAATGATTGTTTTTCCATTGATATGAAATGCTCCCATACCATCTGCCCGTCCGGGGACATGCAATCCGTCGGCCATTTTCTGACCCATTTCGGAAATGACTTCGACCTTAAATCCGGCAGGAATTTCTAACCATTTGTTTTGGGCGGATAGGGTAGCGGCTATTATTTTTTCCGGATTAAAAAGATATAGCGATAGGCCGTAAAAGCCGGCGGAAGCCGCTAGAGACTGTTGTAAAAATTGTTTTCTCGAAATAGAATCCATGCTTTTGTGAAATTTAATTATGCTTCTAGAGACGTTGAATTACCCATACGCAATAGTTTCAATATATTTTTTGTCGTAAAAATAGATCAAAGTAGAAACCGGTGCTACTTTCGTTGTGCTTGATAATAGTAATTTAACCCAGTTATGAAAACCATTATGTGCGTGTCTGAGTCTTTTGTTTACCTGCCAGCTTAATGAGATAAAAGCCAATAAAACTTGCAGTGAGCGAAGCTATTAAAATTCCTATTTTAGCTTGTGCTACCAATTCCTTATCATCAAAAGCCAATTCGGAAATAAATAACGACATGGTGAACCCTATTGCGGCCAAAAAGGCGACGCCAAAAACATGAAGTTTATTCATGCCCTCCGGAAGTGTAGCCCATTTTAGTTTCAGCATTAAAAATACAAAACCGGTAACGCCCAAAACCTTGCCAAGGATTAAACCGGCGATAATGCCATAGGTAACAGGACTGTTTAGTTGATTTAAGAAATCTGAAGTTATGGCCACCCCGGCGTTGCTCAGGGCGAAAATAGGCATTATTATAAAGGCAACCACAGGGTGTAATCCGTGTTCTAAACGTTGTAATGGCGTAAGGGCTTTTTTGGAATACGTGCGAATATCTTGCAAAATATGCATCTGATCTTGGGTTACCGTGCTGTTGTCGTTAGGTGCTGTTTTTTTAAATTGATCTAATAGCAATTGCGCTTTTTCCGAAAAATACGTGTTCGATACCTTTACATTCGCAGGAATTGTAAAAGCGGCAATAACTGCAGCAATTGTGGCATGGACTCCAGACATTAGGAAAGCGAGCCACAGACCGCCAATACCGACTATACCATAAAATAGCGTGCTTCTTACCCCAATGAAATTTGCCGTTATAAGAATTGCAAAAAAAAGAGCACCAACGCCAAGGCTCATTAGGTTGATGTCTGAGGTATAAAAAAAGGCAATGACCAAAACGGCACCGATATCGTCGGCAATGGCAAGCGCTGTTAAAAATATTTTTAAGGAAGTAGGTACTTTACTACCAAGCAAATACAGTACACCCAAGGCAAAGGCGATATCTGTAGCCATGGCAATACCCCAGCCGTTAGAAGCTTGCCCTTCCGGATTAAAGAAAAGGTAAAGCAAGGCAGGAAAAACCATGCCTCCAAGTGCGGCAACTAATGGTAGAATGGCATTTTTGGGATTACTTAATTCGCCGGCAATAATTTCGCGTTTTAATTCCAGTCCCACTACAAAAAAGAATACAGCCATAAGACCGTCATTTATCCAATGATGCAGCGATTTGGATACCATATACTTACCAAAACCAATGGAGAAAGTATTTTCCCAAAAATGATGAAAGGCATTTGCCCAGGGCGAGTTGGTTAGGATTAAAGCTAAAAGAGCAGAGGAAAACAAGACGATGCCACTTGTAGTACTATTGCTCATAAAGTGCTTCATTGGATCTATGACCCAAACATCAATTGGTTGTTTTTTCATACGAAATTAGAACAAAAAAGGAATCGCCAAAGATAGTATTTACAAGGGCAAAAGCCAAGGGAATCGGAATGGTATTTAGGAATCTTATAGCATTTTAGTGTTCCTCAAAGTGATACAAATCGGCCAATTTATAAACCAAGGTATTCACAATTTGATCCTCGCTAACGCCGTTTTTAAACAGTTCTAATGCCGCTTCCTCATTTTCTGCTTTAAAAAAGTCGAGATCCCCAGATCGATTTTCACTAAAAATATTCCAAGATTTTAGGCCTTCTAACATAGCCTTGTGGGCATTGTATTTTCGGTTGATTAGGGCAAGCTGTCTTCTATAATCCTTGTCGTTTTTACGTCGTTTAGCAAGATCCGGATGGTTCCAATAGGCGTGCTCTTTTTGCAATTGTGCGTCTGCCTTTTCCGATTGGGAAATAATTTTAAAATAAGCTCGGGCTACGAGATCGTCATATGTTGCTAAAAATAGTGCTTTCCGCACACCACTTGCATCCAAACCTTCACGCACTACTACCATATCTGATGTGGAGCTATACAAATCGGCTTGTTGCTTGTCAGACACCGTATTTCTAGCCATCAGTGAGTTTTGCCATGCTTCAGATTTAATCAATTCCTTCCACAGCAAACTATATTCTTTTTGGTATTTTGATTTTGGGCTTATACAGCCGGTAAGGACAATAAGGCCTATCAAACAAAAGATAGTTTTAACGAGCAGGTGGTACTTTTTAGGCACAGGTAATAACATTAGTAAATCGATTATTTTAAAAATGGCTTACCAAGCAAAGCATGTTTACCTAAAAGGTTGAATTGTTGCCATCCCAAATTCTATGACGAAAAACAGCAAATACTGCCCCACATACACTTTTTGGGTAGTTTTTAGGGAATAAATGGATAAGAATGGGGATTCTAATCGTTAAATAACAGTACCGTAAAATGGCAGCATCGGTGTTTTTTAAAACTTTAGTACACCCACCTCCAATGAACGGTGATTCCCCAAAAATACAAATTATTTATAATTTTAATCCATTACGAAGGTAAAACCTGTAGTAATGATACTGGAGCTAAGGGTATTGCTCCTGTCGTAGGAATTGTATTTTACATCGATACTCTTTAGCCCCCATTTCCATAAGTGAAATTTAGCGAAAATATCGGTGTAATTAATGCCAAAGCCGTATTGATTGGCATTGTAATCGGAAAGGTCAAAATCTGAGGTATAAAACGTACTGCTCGATAAGTGCCCTTCAAAGGGGGCAAAATAATCGGCTGCAGTTTGTGTGTAATACCGGTAACTGGGGTATACTGTAAATTTTTGTCCAATTTTCACAGGGAGTTCCACACTTGCGGTATGGGCGCTTATGCCCCAATCGTCTGAATAATACCGGTAAAAGGTACGCAGCACAAACATTTCGTTAATGTAGTAATTAAGGCGCCCTCCGACTGCTACTTTAAATCGGGTATCGGGCAGGCGTTCTATATCATTGGCAAGTTGAAAATTTTCTATAAACGTATCTTCTACATCACTAAAATAAATGCGATGAAAGGGTGTGGAGAGTAATCCGTCTTGTGCTACCAAATCAACGGCCAACGATACCTGAAGTCTTTTAGAGAGAATCTGAGAAAACCCAAAGCCCAAGGCATAGGTATTACGCCCCTCGCTCCCAAATTCGGAAAATGCCTCCCTGAAATTAAGGTTGCCGGTTACTACAAAATCATTAATATCAAAGCCTTCACCTTCGTCTTCACTTCCCGGTGTGCCGGGTTGTCTAAATTCTATGGGGTATATGGCTTTCCAACTATCGATATACACATGACCATTAACACTAACTTCTGTATTTTTTTCATTAAAAAGTTTGGTGTAACTACCGCCTCCCCCAATGGAGAAGTAGTCGTATTCGTTAGCAACAGAAAGGGTGGCGGACCAAATATCGTTTCTATCGTCGGAGCTGTGGGTGTAGGTGCCTGAAACACTGGCCCACAGATCGCTTCTGGAGGAACCTGTGCTTTCTACAAAGGGGTCTGCCGGATTGCTACTGTCAAACGGGTCTATATTGCTGGAAGAAGCTGATGTGTAGGCAGAAATTCCCGCATCTATAGTAAGTACATCGTCGTCGGTTAGCGGAATCGCAACCACAAAAGTACTGGTAAAGTCGGTCAGTTCTTCGGTACCAAAACCTCCCGTTACTGCCGCATTATCGCCGTCTTGAGAATAATAGCTCGATAAAAAGTTGACCTCTGTGGTTTCTAAAACGCGCTTTTTATAACTCTCTACCGGTGTTTGTTGGCCATAGGTGGAACCGATAAAACATCCTACAAGGGCAACGTGTACTACCATCCAATTTTTCATGCGTTTCTTGCTTTAAAAGCGATTTGTAAATGTTTGCGTTAAAGAAGTATGAGCTCCTTTTTTTAAGTTTGGTTTGTATAGAGTCAATAATTTAATTACAGCCACAGCCGCCCCCGGTTTTGCCACCGTTTCCTCCGGAGGCTGCCTCGCGATACGAATGAAAGGTACTTATGTTTCTATCCGATAGTTTGTCTGACAATACCATATCGGGATCGTTAAGGTTTACTTTTTCGTATTCTTTTACAGCCAAACAGGATTGTAAACTAGATGCAATAGCACACAATACAAGGATTTTTTTTATCATAGCTTTTGAATTTTAATATTTTTTGATGTAAAAAGAGCACCATGTTCATCTACAATAATGCACTCTACTTGCGGTAATTGTTCTAATCTATTGATGCCGATTTCTTGGCCCATTACAAACACTGAAGTGGCCAAGGCATCTGCCAGTTCTGCACTAGGTGCAAAAACAGTTACACTTAGAATTCCGCTGGCCGGATAGCCTGTTCTGGGATCAATGATATGGGAATATCTTTTACCGTTAAAAGAGACGAATTTTTCGTAGTCTCCCGAAGTAACCACCGCACTGTTTGAAATTGGGAACAAGCCGTACGATTTAGTCTTATCCATCGGATTGGTAATAGCTACTTTCCATGCCTCGCCATTGGGTTGTTTTCCCCAAGTATTCATATCTCCTGACGCATTGATAATGCCGGCCGAAACTCCTTTTGCCATGAGTAGGGCTTTGGCCTTGTCCGCAGCATATCCTTTGCCGATGGCACCAAAACCTATTTTCATTCCTTGCAGTTTTAAAAATACCGTACTCTGGGTGGCGTCCATGACAATATTTTTGTAGCCTACTTTTTGAACAGATGCTTTTAGAGCTTCTTCTGAGGGCATTTCGGTCATACTTCCATCGTATTTCCATATTCGATCCATAGAGGCATAGCTGATATCGAAAGCGCCATCGGTAAGTCTCGAAATTCCGATGGAACGCGCTATCAAATCGAATAACTCCTTGTCAACTTTTACCGGTTTTAGACCTGCATTTCTATTAATTTCAGAGGTTTGCGATTTTTCGTCCCAAGAGGAAATCAACCGTTCTATTCTGGTTATTTCGGCTACGGCACTGTCTATATACGAATCTGCTTCTGCTTTAGTAGTCGCCACCACGGTAATATCGAACCTGCTTCCCATCAATTTTAACACCCGTTTGAAAGGCTGTTGGGCATTTATGGTAATAGTGAACCAAAGCAGTAATAGTGTGGTGATCGTATTTTTCAAGTACTAGGATTTAAAAGATTCAAGCAGCGCAATATATTCCTTAGGAGGCATTTTTTTATAACTGGTGCCTCCGAGTACTTTGCCTTGGCTATCTAGGATAACAACAAAAGGGAATATACCGTTTTTGTTATAGGTTTCGGCCAGTTGGGCGTTGGCTTTTACTTGTTCTTCGGGCAGTGCATTTTGTTTTTTACGAGGAAAATCGGCCTGTACCATAATATAATTTTTTCGGGCATAGGTCGTAAATTCGTCGGTGCTCCACACTTCTTTATTAAGTTTGATACAAGGCGCACACCAATCGGATCCTTGAAACACTAAGATGAGTTTTTTATTTTCGGAAGCGGCTTGTTGTTGGGCTTGCGTAAAGTTAGTTTTCCAATTTTGTGCTGTTATTCCTAAGGATACAAATAGGAAGCAAATCATCATTAAAAATCGTACGAGCATAGCTTGCTTTTTATATTAGTAACGCAAGGATACCAGTTTCATTACTAAAGTTGATAAAAATCAACGTTTTTGCAGGAGATCAACCTTTTTAGTAAAGATTGGTGATTTTTAATAAGCCTACAGCATCCTTTACATAAATACTCCGTCCTTCAACAGTTATGAGGCCTTCTTCCTTAAAGTCGTGAAGCATTCGTACCACAGATTCTTTTGTGGTGCCCACAATACTGGCAAAATCGTCTCTAGAAAAATGTATGCCTGAAGGTTCGGAGGTGTTTGTTTTGAATTTTTCATTTAGCACCAACGTAAAAATAGCCACACGCTCCCGCACCGTATGTTTTGCCAATATTTTAGAATAGGTGATGAACACATTAAATTCGTGCCCCAAACTTTTAAGTAAACGATGCGTTAGTAATTGCGAGTTGTCTAGCGCCAAAAGAAAATCTACTTTTGGAATAAAAATGAGGTCACAGGCGGTTAGGGCTATGGCGGTATCGTTATGGATTTCGTTGCTCAACAGGGCGTGATGGCCAAAGTATTCTCCGGCTTTACACAAGTAAAAAAGATGATCTAACCTAAAGTTGGTTTGTGTTATCTTCTTTATAAGACCTCTTTTTACCTGAAAAATACCTTCAGGGCTATCGCCCTCGTTAAAAATAACGGCACCCTCTTTAAAGGATAAATGCTGACGGTTTTTTTTATTTGAAGGGATAGTGGCGCCGGAAGTCCGTCTAACAAGCGTTCGTTTTCAAAATTGAATTTATGATACGGGAAGCTGGGAGTCATTATTGAGGTATTGAAAACTCAAAAATAAGATTTAAAATGGTTTTATGGCCTGATTTGAGTTTTACTGCAATTAACATTATATTTACATTGATTTTCAAAAGTGCCAAACAGGCTAGCGTGTTGTCGTTCTTGTTGTTGGTGGGTTTGGAAATTGGTTCAGCATGTCAAAACTTCCAGTACAACATCAATTTTTGGACCTCTCCGATTACGGAAGACCCATCGCCAAATATATTGCCAACACCCTTAAAAACACGGCCTTTACGCCCATACATCTCACTCTGAGTTTTGTTGTTTCTGGGATACTCGCTATGGTATGTATTTTATACGGTCAATATGGTGCCACTGCTTTTTTTCTATTGTTAAAATCGATTTTGGATGCTGCCGATGGCGAATTGGCACGCATTAAAAACACCCCTTCGTACACGGGACGTTATCTAGACTCCGTGGCCGACATTGTACTGAATTTATGTATTCTCTTAACCATTTTATCCGTTACAGATGGCTCTTTGCTCTATACCTTAATTGCCTTTTTTGGACTTCAACTGCAAGGCACTTTGTATAATTTTTATTATGTAATTCTCCGAAATAAATACAATGGTGATACCACAAGTCGCATTTTTGAAACAGGTGTTCCCCAAGCAATGAAAGGGGAAAAGCAGCGACATGTAAACATACTCTACGGCCTGTACAGCTTGTTTTATGGGCTGTTTGATAAAATTATTTATTTTTTTGATAAAAAAGCAGTGCATAGCCGATACCTGCCCAATTGGTTTATGACTTTTGTGTCTACCTTTGGGTTGGGCTTTCAATTGCTTATTATTGCACTTATGCTTGTTTTAAATCTCAAAGAATTTATAATTCCTTTTTTCATCGGTTACTCAGTATTCATCTTTGTGTTTATTGCCCTTCGCAGGATTATAAATGCCTAATGTGCTTGGTATAAGAGACGTACAATAAGAAATTTTGAACTTTTATACGGTTAATCCTTTATCCCCAATTTTCCTAATAGAGTATCCATAAGACACCATTTTGTCATCGATGATTGAAGCAGATTGGCGCCTACAAAGGCGGTAAACCACAACCAATTTTGATGTACGTAAATGGATAATGCAAGACTAATAAGTATAAAACTTCCTGCAATGCCGCGAACTATTCTGTTTTTCATCTGTTAATTTTTATTTGGTTTTTAAATGTCAGATAGACTTTGCCGATCCATATCTTCGGTTGGTATCACCTTTCATGGCATGGCTCATTTTATCTGTTTTTATATACCTGTTTTTAATTTAAGTTAGACGTTGTTTCCTATTTTTAGAAGCGATTGGGGCTTATGTTTCTTGTTCCGGATACTGCTTCCGCATAATCAGATAATACACCAGCGGCACGACCAATAGCGTGAGAAAGGTTGAACCAATTGTTCCGCCCATTAGTGAGATCGCCAGTCCCTGAAAAATGGGGTCAAACAGGATGACAAAGGCACCGATTACAACCGTTCCTGCGGTGAGCAGAATAGGTGTGGTACGCACGGCTCCGGCTTCCAGAATGGCTTGCTTTAGGGGAATGCCATCTTCCAGTCGTAGGTTGACAAAGTCAATGAGCAGGACGGAGTTTCGCACCATAATTCCTGCCAAAGCAATCATCCCAATAAAGGAAGTAGCGGTAAAGAAAGCGCCCAACAACCAATGGCCAATTACAATGCCTATCATCGATAACGGAATGGCAACCATCATCACCACAGGAGCTTTAAAGTTTTGAAACCAGCCCACAATGAGCATATAGATAATCACAATCACCCCCAGAAAGGCAATCCCTAAATCGCGGAAGACTTCGAGGGTAATTTGCCATTCACCGTCCCATTTTACGGTATAATCATCTTCGTGAAAGGGCTGACCCATATAAAGTTCATTCATCGAGTACCCTTCCGGTAACGGAATTTGCTTTAATTTTTCTTCCATTCCCAAAATGGCATACACGGGGCTTTCCAATGTGCCCGCCATATCGGCAAGGACATAGACCACACGCTTTTGATTTTTGCGGTAAATGCTTTTCGGAACGGTACTTTCGTTAATACTTACCAAGTCGCCCACAGAAACCATAGTCCCTTGTTGGGAAGCAATTTCAATCTGTGCAATGGCTTCGGGGCTGGCCTTTTCTTGTTCGTCCAGTGCCAGCAGGATGCCCACACGCTCAGTGGCGTTTTCGTCATACAAATGGGTGACGGCACGGTCGCCCAAAGCCATATTTAAGGTGTGAACAATTTGTTGTGGGGCAATTCCGTAACGCATCGCTTTTTCACGGTCGATATCATAGACAAATTCGGTTTGGTCTGCTTCCACCATCCAGTCAATGTCCACCACATCGGTAGTGTTGTGTAAAATGCTTTGTACGGAATCTGCCACGCGTATTTGCTCTTCGTAATCAGGCCCGTAAATCTCCGCCACAATGGTACTCAACACGGGGGGTCCCGGTGGGACTTCTACCAGCTTGACGTTGGCGCCATATTTTGATGCAATTTTCTGAATATCGGGACGCAGCAATTTGGCGATGTCGTGACTTTGCAGTTTTCGGTCGCTTTTGTCTTTAATGTTTACCTGAATATCCGCCGTGTTGGAAGCGCCTCTTAAATCGTAATGACGCACCAGACCATTGAACGTTATGGGTGCCGAAGTACCCACATAGGCTTGATAGTTCACCACTTCGGTTCTGCCGGAAAGGTATTGGGCAATTTCCTGAGTGACTACATTAGTGCGCTCCAGCGTAGTGCCTTCGGGCATATCGATGACCACCTGAAACTCGTTTTTGTTATCAAACGGCAACATTTTTACCAAAACAGATTCCGTAAAGAACATCGCTACAGAACCCAAAAGCAATAGCGTTGTAATCCCCAGTGCCACCCAGCGCTTAAAGGGGTTGTCCAGTAAGGGTCGTTCAAACCTGCTGTAGATTTTATAGATGCGGGTGTCTTCAATTTCGATGGGTTTTTCCACTTCGCCATCCGCGTTCTTTTTATCTTTTTCGCGTAAGAAAATATAACCCAGATAAGGTGTGATGGTTAGGGCGACAATCAAAGAAAGAATCATTGCAATGGAAGCGCCAATCGGCATCGGACTCATATAAGGTCCCATCAATCCGCTAACAAACGCCATCGGTAATACGGAAGCTATGACCGTAAAAGTAGCTAATATGGTTGGGTTCCCCACTTCGTTGATGGCGTAGAGGGCGGCCTGTTTAAACGGCAGGCGTTTCATCTTAAAGTGGCGGTGCATATTTTCGGCTATGATGATAGAATCGTCCACCACAATACCGGTAACAAATACCAAGGCAAACAAAGTAATTCTGTTGAGCGTATAGTCCAGTAAATAGTAACTTAGCAACGTCAACGCAAAGGTCACGGGCACTGAAAGAAAAACGACCAGTCCGCCACGCCAGCCCATTGCCAGCATCACAACGATGGTTACTGCAATAATGGCGCCGAGCAGGTGCAACAGCAGTTCGCCCACTTTTTGGGAAGCCGTTTCGCCATAGTTTCGGGTGACGTCCACGTGAACATCATCGGGAATGATGGTAGTGCGCAGGTGTGCTACTTTTTCCAGAATAATATCTGAAAGTTTCATCGCATCGGCGCCTTTGCGTTTAGCAATAGAAAGGGTCACAGCCGGGTATTCTGACGGAAAATCTTCCGCCAGATGGGGATGTGCCCGGCCATAACCAAAACTAACATATTCTTTTGAAAGCTCAGGCCCGTCTAGCACATGAGCAATTTGTTTTAAATAGACAGGATGGTTTTGAGCGGTGCCAACAATCAGGTTTTCCACATCATCCAGGGTTTGTAAAAAGCTCCCGGTATTCACTTTAAACTCGGTATCGTTTCGGTTAAACGCCCCAGAGGTCATTTGGACATTGTTGGCTTTTATTTTTTCGGCGACACCCAGCATATCTACGCCGGCCACAGCCATTTTGTTTTTGTCTAAAACCACGCGAATTTCTCGACTGCGACCTCCAATTCGGTTTGTGGAGGCGACATCGGTTATTTTTCTTATTTCGTGGTTCACCTCATTGGCGATTTGGCGCAATTGGTAATCGTCATACGTTTCGCTCCAAAATGTAAGACCCAGCATAGGCACATCGTCTATAGAACGGGTTTTTACCAGTGGTGGCGTAACACCTTCCGGCATCTCGTCCATATGCTTCATCAACTCGTTGTAAAGTTTTACATAGGAACGCTCGATGTCTTCACCCACATAAAACTGCACGATAATCATTCCTTGTTCCTGCATCGAGGTGGAATAGACATACTCCACCCCTTTGATGTTAGACACCATTTTTTCGATGGGTTTAATGACCCGTGACTCCACTTCCAGCGGACTCGCCCCGGGATATCCGATAAAGATATCGGCCATAGGCACGTCTATCTGAGGCTCCTCTTCTCGTGGTATTAAAAAAGAACTGTACACCCCAATGACCATAAACACAACCATCAAGAGGATGGTGAGCTTGGAGTCTATAAATAATTTGGCAATTTTGCCGGCTAAACCTTCTTTCATTTTTCTATAAATTGTTTTCGCTTGTAGCGAAAAGCTTATTGTTTAAATCAACACTTCATATTTCACACAAAGTCCTCAAAGAAGCTCGCTAAGAGCAAAAAGTTTCAGTCTTAATCCATCTTTTACTTCGTATTTCAATTTTCGTTGTCTGTTGAGGTTGATGGTTGACCGTTGTCCGTTGTCCGTAAAATTGTTTCATTGATACATTTTCAAATCGTTGATGGTTGTTGGTTGTCGGTTGATGGTTGTCAGTTGACAGTTGACAGTTGTTGGTTTTACTTCCTACTCTGTACTATGTACTTCGTATTTCTATCTTCTAACTTCATACTTTGTACTTCGTACTTCTTACTTTGTTCTTCGTATTTCTATCTTCTAACTTCATACTTTGTACTTTGTACTTCGTACTTTTCACCTCTAACTTCGTACTTCTAACTTCTAATTTTGTACTTCCACTTTCGCTCCATTGTAAAGTTTACCTTCCGCTTCCACGATAATTGCTTCTTCTGCATTCAACCCGGAGAGCACTTCTACTTCGTTGCCAAAGTTTCTTCCCAGACGCAACCAGCGCAACATGGCGGTGCCTTGCTGACTTAAAGTATAGACGCCGCGCAAGTCACCTTGTGTAACAATGGCTTCCTGTGGCACGGTTACGAGTTGTGGGGTGTTTTCATTTTGTGTAACCGGAAACTGCACCGTGGCGTACATTCCTGATTTCAGAGCGTCGTTTTTTTCTAAAACTACTTTTATGGGATATTGTCCGCCGGTTGTGGATGAGGAACTGCTCACTTCAGTGACTTTTCCGGAGATAGTTTTTTCAATGGCATTGATATGTACTGTAACGGTTGCTCCCGATTTTATATGGCTGATGGTCCCTTCCGGCACTGTGGCACGCACTTCAAAGTTGCCGGGGGCTTCGATGGCGAGAAGCGGCATACCGGGATTGGCCATGGCGCCTGCTTCTATAAATCTGTTGGTTACCACTCCACTAAATGGGGCGGTTATGTTAGTGTAGGCAAACTGAGCATCTACTTCTGCTTTCATCGCTTTGGCAGATTCGAGGCGGGCTTTGGCCATTTCATAGTTGGCGGTCATATCGTCCAGTTCCTTTTGTGAAGCGCTGTTTTGTGCAAACAAGGCCGTAAAACGTTCAAAGTCTCTTTTTGCATTGTTGAACGCTACCTGTGCTTCGTTAATACCGGCATTGACTTGTGCTCGCTTGGCTTGCAAGTCGCTGTTGTTGATGGAAATCAAAAGTTGTCCTTGAGAAACCTTGTCACCAATAGTCACGTGAACACGGTTCACAAAACCCATCATGCGGGTGCTTAGCGTGGCATTGTTGACTGCCACGACCTCTCCGCTCACGCCGAGATTGTTGCCTGAGCTTGCTGCCGGGGCTTTGGTGTTGACCTGTATGGGTGTTTGGCTGTCTGTTGCCGTTTCTTTTTCTGAGTTGCCACAGCTGCTTAAAAGTGCTGCGGTAAGGACTATTGTGCTAAGTATCGTTGTTTTCATTTTCTATTGTTTATCCTTTCCCTCTCCGGTCACTTAGCGGAGTCGAAGTGTGGAGAGGGGGTAGAGGTTTTTTAATTATTTAATCTCCTTTGGTTAAAAATTCCAGATACGCTTTCGCGAAATTGTATTCAAAAACGGTTTGAAAGTATTCCAGTTGTTTTTGGGCATATTGATTTTCACTTTGTAATAATTCGGTGGTTTTTTCAAGACCTTGTTCAAAGCGGTTGGTGCGAATGCGCAAGGCTTCCTCCGATTGTTCAACAGCAAGTTCAGTAAGCTGTAACTTGTTTTCGGCATCGTCCAATATCCTTTGGGCTTTGTGTAGTTCCAGATGGCTCTGAGACAGGTATTGCTCATATTGGAGTTTGGATTTTTCCAATTCAGACCTGCTTTTTTTGGTCTTTCCATAGCGTTTTGTTCCTTCGAGCACGGTCCAGGTCAATTGTGCGCCTACCACGTAGCTGTTAGCACTGCCCTGAAATGCTTTCCTGTCAAATAAATCATAGCTTCCAAACGCATTAAGACGAGGTAAAAAAGCCATTTTATCTGCCCTATACTGCGCTTCATAGGCCTCTTTGGACAGCTGCATCGCCTTAATATCAGGACGTTCGGACAATGATGATCCTTCCAATTCTTGCGTCATGGTGTTAAGGTTTAAACTGTCTGCCGGAACATACTGGGAACTAGTTTGATCATTCATTAAATAAGCCAGATACTCTGAAGTGTTTTTAATGTGGCTGTGTCCTTGTTGTAGCTGGCTTTGTACCTCAGTTACTCTAACATCCATTGATAATACGTCGGCTCGTTGCAGGTATCCTTGTGTAAATTGATCGTCAGCCAATTTTCGGTTGGCTTTAGCTGCTTCTAATACCCGCTCCAAAACATGCACGGTCTTATAAGCCAATTGCAGTTGCATATAGCTTTTTTCTGCTTCTAGAGTCAAATAATCCCGTGTTCGCTCTGTGTGCAATGCCATGGCGTCCATCTTGTTTTTGGCCGCCTTTCTTTGGTAGATTCCATCAACATTGAATAGTGGCTGTTGGATTTGAAACGAAGTAGTGAAATTTTCAATACTACCGGGATTAGTAAGACTGCTAATGGCGAAGTCATTTTCTGAAAACACCCCTTGATTTAGTTTAGAGCCAAAAGCCATGACCGGATTGTTGGTGCTAATACCCGTATGAGCCACCGAAATGGTAGGCAGGAATAGGGCATTGGTTTGTGAATGATCTGCTTTTGCTTGGGTAAAATTTTCTTGAGCAATTTTAATGGCATTGTTCTTTTCGGTTACCTTTTCAAGTACTTCAGCCTTGGTTATCGCAATCGGGTTTTGGGGGTACTGGGCACCCATATAAAGTAGCTGTAAGAATAGCAGGGCACTGAGGGCTGTTTTCATAACACTTTTAGTTAATGCTGCAAAAGTAGGGTGGGAAACATATGCCGGTCAGTAACCTATGTTACCCAACAAGAAAATAGGTTTTTAAAACGACCATAAATTTTTCATGATAGAACTTCAGCAGGCGAAATTAACCCCATCAAATGGTTCAGATCTGAAAATAGATTTTTAAAATCCATGATATAAGTCATGAATATCAGTAGTTCTACTAGGTAATTTTGACCCATTATTCACTTTAAAATTATGATTTATGAAACAGTATATTTTAGGTTTAATTTTTATTACCCTTTTTCCTTTCTCAGTACTTGCGCAACAAGATCCCTCACCGAAGGCAACAGATTTTAGTAAATGGCAGGTGCGTTTACGAGGTTTGGTTATTACCCCGGATGAAAGTGCCGACATTGAAGCTATTGGTGGCGATGTAGCGATTGAAACCGCTGTGGTTCCTGAACTTGACTTTACGTATTTTATTACTAAAAACTGGGCTTTAGAACTTATTCTGGCTACCTCTAATCATGATGTTAAGGCGGTAAATACTGCTGCGGGGACTATAGAATTGGGCGATGTATGGTTATTACCCCCAACACTTACCGTGCAATATCACTTTACAGGGGGTGTGCTAAAGCCCTATTTGGGAGCAGGTCTAAATTATACCATTTTTTACGGTGCAGATGAGGGTCCCGTGGCAGACGATGTGGAGTATGACAATAGTGTGGGTATTGCGTTTCAGGCGGGGGTGGACTTTAACTTAAGTGACCGCTGGTTTTTGAACCTCGATATTAAAAAGATATTTATCAATACCGATGCTACCGTAAATGCCACAACTGCATTGGGAGCTACTGTAGGTGCCGATGTAGATATTGATCCTTTGGTGCTAGGTTTTGGGGTAGGGTATAGGTTCTAGATCTATTACCTAAAGGTAAAAGGATCCGGAAAGTTGCTATCGAATCTACTTTCCGGATGCTTTGTTTGTAGCCAACACAAGGGAGGCTACGGATGACAGGCTTTTACACGGTAACCATTAAAGGTCTAAAATCGTAAGATGGTTTCGATGCAATTCTATTTTGCCCAATTGCTCCAATTTTTTAAGCAATCTAGAAATAACGACTCGTGAGGTGTGCAGATCGTAGGCTATTTCCTGATGGGTGTTGTATAGCGTCTTGCCATCATTTATCCGTGCTTTTTCTTTGAGATAGGTTGCAAGTCGTTCATCCATCCTGTTAAAAGCAATGCTGTCCAAGGTGGTCAATAGTTCGTTTAATCGATCGTGATAACTGGAAAAAACAAAATTACGCCAGGATTTATAGTGTGCCGTCCACTCTTCCATTTTATGTATGGGTACCATAATTACTTTGGTATCTGTTTCTGCTATGGCACGTATTTCACTTTTGGATTGTCCCATACAACAGCTTAACGTCATGGAGCAGGTTTCGCCGCGTTCTAGATAATAAAGCAACAGTTCATTACCATCCTTGTCTTCTCTCAAAATTTTTATTGCCCCGGAGATCAGCAGGGGCATGCTTTTAATATATTGTCCTATTTCCATTAGCGTATACCCTTCCGGAATTTCTTTATACGTGGCTACTTTGACTATTTCCGCTATAAGGGCATCTTCAAAAATAGATCCGTAGGTCTGCTGTAGCTCTTTAATCATGATGGTCATTTTAAGATGAAAAAAGGACTATACCTAATGGTTTAACTAAGGTTGCAATACCCATAATTTTGTTTCATTAAATTTGATGTAGATAGGGATGCAACCACGGATCTCGGTATGCTCTTTGTAAAAGGCGTGTGGCTTCCGGATCGTTAGGTATTATTTTTAATTTCGGGTCGTAGACCAAAGGCCTTTGGGTGTTCATAGACATGTTGGCAAGGATACAGCTTGCCGTAGAGATATGCCCTTCTTCTATATCCGCAACCGGACGTGTACCTTTATCAATGGCTGCCAAAAAATCGAGCATATGGAGTCGGGTAGCGGGTGCCGCATTCAATTCGATATCCTTTTCGGTAAGATCCTCAGGATATTTTTCTTTTTCATACACCACATCCATATGTATTTTTTTGCCATCGCCATAAGGGATAAAATCATATTGCATAGTGCTGCCGCTTAAAGTACCTTTTTCCCCGAATAATTTAAACGACCAAGGATATTCAGGATCTGCGGGGGCACCCCAGCTTCGGTGTTGCCATACGCAATTGAGATCCTCGTATTCAAACAGGGCAGTTTGGGTATCGGCGATATTCGATTTTCCGTCTTTTTGTACATAGATACCTCCGGTAGAGGAAATTCGATTGGGCCAGCCCAATTGCAACATCCAACGAACCGTATCTAACATATGCACACACATATCGCCCATAATTCCGTTGCCGTACTCGTTAAAGGTACGCCACCATCTTTTATGGGGTAAGCCGTCATAAGGTCTTAGTGGTGCAGGTCCTGTCCATAAGTCGTAATCTAAAAAGTCGGGTACCGGTTCTTCAGGCGGATTGCCATTGGCACGCATATGGTAATAACAACACATTTCTACATGGGAAATTTTACCCAAGAGCCCCGCATCTACAATATTTTTTTTGGCATGGATCAGGTGTGGCGTGCTCTTTCGCTGCGTGCCCACTTGCACCACTCTTTGGTATTTTCGGGCTGCGGCTACCATGGCCTCACCTTCTAGTACATCAACACTTATCGGTTTTTGTACATACACATGGGCACCGGCCTTCATAGCTTCAATGGCTTGTAAGGCATGCCAATGATCCGGAGTGCCAATGAGTACAATGTCCAAATCTTTTTCGGCCAGCATTTTTCTGTAATCGGTGTACGTTCTCGGTTGCCTACCCGATTTTTGACGTTGACTTACAAGCACAGCGGCTTTCGAGAGCAGATTCGCATCTACATCGCACAGCGAAACAACGTCTACATGAGCTACTTGGATCAGCCTGAAAAGATCGTTTTTACCATACCAGCCAGTGCCAATTAAGCCCACACGCCAGGGTTTATCGCGGTAGAGTAACTCCAATCCATAGGCACCAAAAGAGGATAATACCAAGGAAGCCGTGGCTCCTTTCATGAAATTTCGTCGATTAATAGTGAAGATTTTGGTATCCATGTGTAGCGGTACAAATTTAGTATTGATATTAAAATTGAAAGCGTTATTTGTAACTATATGATACTGCGTTGCGCATCAAGTTTGGTTAAATATATGAAAACCCTTAGGGAATCGGTAATTTTTTTTAGCCTACACGTGTTTTCATTCTTGTCTGGGATTATTTAAAAAAAAATTAACTAGTTTTCCTGTAAATATATAGACCTTTGATCCCAAACGGATCAGCATAATTTTCTTGTGAAAAATATCAAAAAATATAGATCGAATATTTCCATGAAGTTTAGTTTTATAATTATTTATTGTTTTCTACTATTTCAGGGGTGTAGTAGTGTACAGTCGCAATTAATTGATGGGGAGTTAGAAATTACGTCCAAAGAAACATACAGTTACTATTTGTATTATCCTGAGGAGTATGAAACCCAACCCGATGAAAAGTTTCCTTTGTTACTTTTTTTACACGGTGGCGGAGAATCCGGTGATAGTTTAGTAACCGTTAAGAGGAACGGCCCCCCGGGATTAATTGCCAAGGGAAAGCAGTTTCCATTTTTAATTTTGGCACCGCAAAACCCCGACAAAAAGAAATGGTGGAATACAAGAGCGGTTGCTCAGCTTTTAGACACCATTGTGGCATCGAACAGAGTAGACCCCAGCAGAATTTACCTTACCGGTTTGAGTCGAGGCGGTGCGGGGGCTTGGGAGATGGCCGTACAATATCCTGATAGATTTGCGGCATTAGCAGTTGTTTGTGGTATGGCACCCTTACCGTATGCGTCCTGGATCGATAAAAAAATGCCTATTTGGGTATTTCATGGCGATAAGGATGAATCTATTCCAATATCCGAATCTATAGATATGGTGGCCAAGTTGAAGGAAATGGGATACAATGTACAATTTACCATGTATAAAGGAGTAGGGCATAATTCATGGGAACGGGCCTATGCCACCGAAGAATTGTATCGGTGGTTTGTACGGCAAAAACGGATGGATGTTGAAAGTGCGGAATTTTAATTTTTAAATCAAAAACGGGACTTCATGGCTACCCCATCACTTTTAGAATCGAACTATTTAAACATGAGAAGCATTCTATGTTTTATTTTTGGGCTATGGGCGGTCGCAGGTGCAGAAGCTAAAATCGCTTTACCTTCTATTTTTTCGGAACATATGGTGTTGCAGCGCAATACGGAGGTCACGATTTGGGGTTGGGGACATCCGGGGGAGGAAATTACCCTTTATACAAGTTGGAATGGAAAAGAATACGCCTTTAAAACCTCGGTAGGGGCAAAATGGGAGATCGCCGTAGAAACCCCTGAGGCAGGCGGTCCTTTTTTTCTGCTCGTACGAGGAAATTCCAATGAGATAAAACTTCAAAATATACTTATTGGAGAGGTGTGGTTGTGTTCAGGACAGTCCAATATGGAGTGGAGTGCCAATAGCGGTATCGATAATGCCGCAGATGAAATTACACAGGCAAATTATCCAAATATCCGTTTTTTTAGTGTAGATAAAAGGGCATCGGACGGGACACAGGATGATTTTTCGGGCACTTGGGAAGTATGTACGCCAGATACGATGCAAGACTTTAGTGCCATTGCCTATTTTTTTGCCAGAAAAATTCAATCCGATTTGGGTATTCCTATTGGTTTAATTGATGCCTCTTGGGGCGCATCAAGTGCAGAAGTGTGGACGCCTGCTCGGGTTTTTGAGGAACATGATGCGCTAAAAGAAGCAGCGCAGCGCATTGAAGAAAACCCTTGGGTAACTAACAAACCGTCTACTTTATTTAATGCCATGATTCACCCCATTACCTCCTTTAAGATAGCCGGAACGTTATGGTATCAAGGAGAATCGAACACGGCAAATGCGGATACCTATCAAAAATTATTTTCGGAAATGATCGCTGCGTGGCGATCGGCTTGGGGGTACGATTTCCCTTTTTATTTTGTACAAATCGCCCCGTATTCGTATAATAAACCAGAGCAAGGTGTTTTGGTGCGCGATGCACAACGTAGAAGTCTGGAAGTACCGAACACAGGAATGGTCGTGGTAAGCGATATTTGTACGGTAGACGATATTCATCCCAGAAATAAAAAAGATGTAGGCTTACGACTGGCGAATATGGCATTAGTTCAGCAGTATAGAACCAACGAAAATAAAGTGATTTCGGGCCCTTTGTTTAAAGATATGGAAATTTATAAAGATAAAATCATTGTGCGATTCCACTATGCGCAGGGTTTATATGCAAAAGGCCCTATCTTGACCCATTTTGAAATTGCAGGAGAAGATGGTGTATTTTTTCCTGCCAAGGCCGTACTTAAAGAGGATCAAGTTTGGGTTTCTTCCAATGAGGTGAAGCATCCTAAACATGTGCGTTTTGCATGGCATAATACCGCCATCCCAAATCTTTTTAATTCAGCAGGGCTACCTGCATCTAGTTTTAGGTCTGGTTTGTAAAGGCAATGATTTTTAAGGCGACGGGAATCCGGCTTTTAGAAATCTTCCAAGTTTAGAATTCGCTGTCCATCCCTAATATTAAAAATGGTCACTTTTTGGGCATTCTCAGGAATGTTAAGACTAAAGGAATGTTGACTGAGATACCCGGAGCCATGATAAAATTCTTCTTTATAGGTCTTGCCGTTAGGTAGCGCCACTAGTGCATAAACATCACCTGCTTGCAGACGAACAGTACGCCCATTGGTTTTAAGGCCATAGAATTGCAAAGCGCCATTATTATTGCTCACCAAGAAGCCTTGATGATTCGGTGTGCTGATGTGGGCAATGCTCCGAGCATCTCCGTCGGCGTAAAATCCACTTGTTTTGTGCTGCAAAGATGTAAAGCTAAGATCTGCTGAACCCAATAGTACGGTGCCAATTGAACCGTCAAGAAATCCACTCAATGTTTCCGTATCCCTTCTGTTTCCTGCGAGCAACACATCAGGATAGGTGTCATTGTTTATGTCCTTTATAATACTGCCATACACCGGTGCCATTTGAGCCTCGGCAGGTAAATTTTTAAAGGTAAATGTACCATCACCCCTATTTTCAATCAAAATAGACTCTAGAATAACTACTTTTTTGCTCAGCGTACCTTCTAAATCTTTTTTATCCAACAACTGGTCAAATGTGACCTGTGCGTAGTCTTTGTACGATGGATATCTTAGCTTTAAGGCATTAATTTGAGTAATAAGCGCATCTCTTGCTGCAAGAGGATAATTTACCCCATTGATATAGTAAGATAGTAGGGGGTCTAAACTGCCATTGTTGTCAAAATCTTTTGACAGCACGCCAACCGGTTCTTGAGCCGAAGCTTTAAGTTCCATGTTGGCACCCATATTTCCTATGATATAGTCAATATCTCCATCCAAATCAAAGTCACCCCCTGAAATACTGTTCCAAAAACCAAAAAGCCCACTTATACCCGTTGTAGTCGTTACATTTTTAAAATGATTTCCTTCATTTCGGAAGAAACTAATTTCCATCCATTCGCCCACTACGATCAGATCTATGTTACCATCATTGTTAAAATCGGTCCAAAGCGCCGAAGTGACCATACCAATAGTTTCCAAGTCTTCTGCTATTTCAGAGGTTACATCTGTAAAATTTCCATTGTCATTCCGAAGAATATAACTTCTTCCTGAAACGCTGTATTTTTTGGGCACTAATCGCGCACCTACAAAGATGTCCATATCGCCATCGCCATCAAAATCCGCTGCAACCACTGTACCGGAAGATGAAGTTATTTTCGGAATTTTTAGGGAATTTTTGAAGCTTCCATTGGCTTCTTGGTAATACAGCCTGTCCTGATATGGTTCTGATCGTTCAATAAATTCATTACCGCCACTGGCTACATATACATCCAAGCGCCCATCGCCATTGAAATCGGCCAAAACGCAACCTAATTCTTCATATAACCAAGATTCCGGCAGAAATACCCCCTTTGAAAAGCTACCGTCTAGATGCTGTTTCCAAATAAAGGTGGTGTCGTTAACTGCTGTCGTCATTAGAAAATCGTCTAAGCCATCATGGTCTACATCACCAACAGCCAGTCCTGGTCCTTCTCTAGATAGCATTTTTAAAAGTAGCGGTTGATCCTGAAAATCGACATAATTATTTTCGGTATGAACTACCATTGCCGTAAGACCAGATAAATCATTTAGTAACGGATCCTTGTGGGAAAGCTGTTGTTTAGGCATTTCCACTGCCTCAGTATATGAAAGTGTGAGTGTTTGATTGCTATTCACATTTTTAATAGACTGCTTTTTACCATCGGGCCAGATGACATGTAAGCTATCTATAAGGGCATTATTTCCCAATCCAAAATGGAGTAATGGCTCTACGGAAGACACGTATCCCCGAATGGGATGTTGAGCGTTTTTCTGTAACATTCCATTATGGTACAGGATTACTTCGGTAGCTATACCGAAGCGATTGCCTTCTGGACCCTTAAGGGCAATTTTGATAAATTGAGCCTCTTCCGGACTTTGTTCTACAGTATTGTTTTTGTAGATAAACGCTTTTTCGTTAATGTTGTTGGTTACGAGATCTAAATCTCCGTCCATATCCAAATCCACATAAACGGCACCGTTAGACATACTGGGTATTTCGTCAGTCCAATTTTTAGAAACATTTTCAAACGAAAGGTTGCCTGAATTTTTGAAAAAATAATTGGGGAGGTTTATACGAGGGAGTTGCTGCATACTGGCATAGGCTAATTCGTCCACAGCATCTTTGTTGTCCATTGGTTTTCTGGATCTTTCCGAATAATTGGTATAGTCAAGATCAGTAATGTCTCGGCCGTAGCCATTACTAATAAATAGATCCTTATGGCCATCGTTGTCTAAATCTGCAAACAAAGGTGCCCAACTCCAATCGGTTTTGTGTATCCCAGCCATTCGTCCTATCTCCGAAAAATTATGGTCTGCAGTACGCATCTGCAAAGTATTACGAACAAACTGCGGAAAATAATCCAGAAAAAAGCGCATGCTTTGATTGGTGTAGCTCATAGCCATGGTCATTGTTTTTAAATGCTCATTAGATTCCGGAAGCATGTCTACCTGCACCAGATCCTCTTGGCCATCGTTATTGAAATCTGCAACATCCATACCCATACCATTGTAGGAAGTTTGCGTAAAATACCGCTTTAAGCTTTCTGTAAAGGTGCCATCCCCATTGTTTAACCAAAGCAAATCATTGGTAATAAAATCATTGGAGCAATAAATATCGGGCCAAGAATCTCCATTAACATCAAAAATGCTTACTCCCAATCCATAACCTTCTATCACAATTCCCGCCTCTTCCGAAACATTGGTAAAGGTATGATCTCCATTATTTTTGTAGAGTCGGTCTGTGCTAATACCCTGTCCTTTATTTTTAATTTTTCGGATGTTATTGTGATTAAATTCCTCAATACCGTTGGTCAGAATATACACATCCAAATCGCCATCTTTGTCATAATCAAAGAATACGGCTTGTGTGCTGTAACCGTTATCATTAAGACCATATGACGAGGCTTTTTCTTCAAAAGTAGCATCACCCTTATTAATAAATAATAAGTTTTCACCCGATTTTGTGCCATTTCGGTCGGCCATACATACATAGATATCCAGATAGCCATCCGCATTAATATCTACCACACTAACGCCTGTCGCCCATCCGTCTGTTGTAATTCCACTTTTTTCAGTAATATCATCAAAGGTCATATTTCCTAGATTCCTATATAGCTTTGAAGGTGATTGATTTCCGGAAAAAAAAAGGTCGGGTAATCCATCATTATCAAAATCACCCACGCCGATACCGGCACCATTATACATATAGATGTAGTTAACAGGATTAAGTTCAGGAGTTTCCGTTATGGTGTTTGAAAATTGTATTCCTGTTTCATCGGAGGACAGCAATTCAAACTTTTTGGCGCCCTCTTTTTGGATGCAATTAGTGAGCAATACAAGAAGTGCTATAAAACATAAACGATTCAAAATAGGGGTGTTAAGTGAAATCATTGTTTGATGTTAAGATAAATAAAGATACACAAATACCATCCTAATATCTAGGATAATAAGTGCTAATTTGTTACCTTTTTTGGTTATTTTATGATCTGGTTTCTCTATTATTTGTAGTGTTTGGGGAATGTGTAGTGCGTATTCTTTCGTCTACTAGCATTAATTAAAAAAGCAGGACAATTAGTTGCCCTGCTTTTTTCGGTTGATTAGGTTGTATAAAAATTAGGGGATTAGAACCCTGGATTCTGTTGTAACACACCACCACTTAAGTCGATGGCATTTAACGGAATCGGAATCCTATCATGACGCGATTGGTATTGTAAAAACTTTGCCGTGATATTCGGGATCGTACGTGCCTCGTTCGCAATATAAGTGTTGATCACTTGTTCTGCTACTCCCCATCTTCTCAGATCGAACAAGCGATGGCCTTCCATGCCTAGTTCTAAGCGTCGCTCAAAACGCACCGCTTTGCGTGCAAAGGCTTGGTCAGCAAAGGAAGCGTATGGTTCTATCACATAATTGGCGGCATCGCCAGGACCATTAACAGCTTGTACTTTAGGCATGGTTTTGGCGCGGTTTCGTATGCGATTTACATATTCTAAAGCCAATGCCAAATCGCCGGTTTCTACGGCGGCTTCAGCAGCCATTAAAAGAACATCTGCAAAACGAATGATGTTATAATTGATGCCGGCACGTTGTTGACCCCAATCACCGGTACCTCTGTTACCATCGTCGCCTGCTTGGTAGAAGTTTTTGGTCGATAAATAAGGACCGGAAATATCCGCAAAATCGGCGCGAATCCAATCCTTGCCAATCATTTCGCCCCAACCATTGTAATCAATACCTCTTCTCCCTACGGTAAAATCCAATCTAGGATCTACGGGCGTGGTTGTGTCGGGGGTAAAAGGCTCTTGGCTGGTAACACCATAGTCATTCTTAAAATCGGTTTGGTTAAAGGTATCCAAGAGTGGTAAGCCGTTGGCATCTGTTTGAAATGCGTTTACCAAATCTTGAGTAGGTTGGTAGAACCCACAGCAAGAGTTAATAGGGCCACCGTTCGGAAAATTTAAAGTAGCACCACGATTACCGTTAAAGGATAACCCACCATCCGCTGCAAATTGAATCGCAAATATAGATTCCACTCCGTTTTCGCCAGATTCATTAAAATTTTCCACAAAATTGGCATGTAGCGCATACGGACCATTGTCAATTACATCTTTAAGAATGGTTAGTGCTTGGGCCCATTCTCCTTGGTACAAATGTGTCTTTCCAAGGTAGGCTTTTGCAGCCCATGCATTGGCCCTACCAGGCTCTGAGGCGTTAATGGTAGTGGGCAGATTATTGATGGCGAATTGGAAATCTGCCTCAATTTCGTCCCAAATAGGTCCCGGATTGGGTTGGTTAAACTCGGTGTTCGAGTAATTTTCTACCGAGATAAAGGCGGGAGCTCCATAAATCTTTTGAAGTTCAAAATTATAATGTGCCTTTAAAAAACGGGCTTCCGCTTCTTTGGCCGTAAAATCCCCTTCTGTGATTTTGGAAATAAGATCAATAACGGCATTGGCACGGTTTACACCGGCGTACAAGCCAACCCATTTTCCAAAGAAGTAGGTGTTGGCGGTTTCCCAGCTAAATCGTTCAATTTCAAATAAGTTCGCCTGATCTCCATCGGTACTTCCCTTATGGGCGTCATCGGAAATCACATCCAGCCACCAGTTATCACCGGTTACGGTCCATTCGTCTGCGTTTTGGTTGTTGCGAATACCATCCAAAGTGGAATAGGCTCCAGTTAATAATAAATCTACTCCGACTTCATTCTGAAGTGCCTGATCGGAAAGTGCTCCTACCGCCGGCAACTGGGTAAAGTCATCACTACACGAAAATGCAGTAACAAAAAGGGTTACATAATAAATAAATCTCTTTTTCATTTTTTTTAGAATTTTAAGTTTAGACCTAAAGTAAATATCTGGGCTGTTGGATATTGGTTACCATTAACATCATCATCTACGCCAATAGTCAAGTTATCACCTCCAAATCGTGGACCTAATTCCGGATCAAAACCATCATATGGAGTAATGGTAAACAGGTTAGTGCCTTGCACGTAGAAACGCAGCAATGATAATCCCATTTTCTCTATAATTTGATCAGGCAATGCATATCCAATTTGAAGGTTTTTTAAGCGCATAAAAGAACCGTCCTCCACAAAATAGGAGTTGGGTTGAGTTTCATTATTGGTAATTTGTTGGCTCAACTTTGGTATAGAGGCACCTAAATTATCCGGTCTCCAAGCATCCAATACTCGAGTACTACGGTTTGTATTAGTAAAGGTAGGGAAATCGGTAAAAATTTTGGTATAGTTATAAATATCATTTCCTTGAGAGCCTTGAATAAATGCCGAAACATCAAACCCTTTGTAGGCTACATTTAGGTTGATACCATAGGTAAAATCGGGGTGAGGCGATCCTATGAAAGCTCTGTCTTCATCGGTGATGGCACCATCACCATTTAAATCTCGGTATCTAAAGCGACCCACACCGGCAGCGTTCGAAGGAAATCCTTGGTCTGGACTTGATGCCACTTCTGCTTCGGAAGCAAAAATACCATCGACCACACGTCCAAAGAAGGAAGACAATGGTTGTCCTACTTGAGTTCTAGTCATGGCACCTCCTCTAAATCCGCCGTCACCCAATTGGAAGTCACTAATTAATTCTGTAACCTCATTGTCATAATGCGAAATATTGGCCTGAATACCATAAGTCCAGCCGGATGCGGTAGTATTAGAATAACCAATACTAAAATCGAACCCTTTATTCGTGAACGAACCTAAGTTTACTAAGGGTGCTTGTGCATCTATAGCCGTGGTACTAATTAAACTATTGTCTCTGGAAATCAGGTCTTTGGTTTCGATATCAAAATATTCCGCACTTATTAATAATTTGTCATTAAAGAAGCCTAAATCAACACCAAAGTTGATGCTTTCACTGGTTTCCCACTTTAGACTTGGGTTTCCAACCTGACTTAAAAATGCCCCGGTAGTAATGGCTCCTGCACCGTTAAAGGAATAGTTTGCCAATTGTTCGCCCAAACTGGAAATATTTATAGTTGGGTTGTTGGCGGGTAGGGTTTGATTCCCCATTTGTCCCCAAGAACCTTTTACTTTTAAGGAACTCACCAAGGCATCTTGCGGAAAGAAGTCTTCTTGGCTAATTACCCAACCCCCACTAAAAGAAGGGAAGGTGTCACTTTGGTTGTCCCCTAGGAAACGAGAAGACTTATCCCGACGCACTGTTGCGGTTAATAAGTATTTGCTTTTGTACGAATAGTTAGCTGTTCCGAAGACCGAAAAGAGCGAGGTAGCTCCGTCAAAGGCAAAGGACACATTGGGAACTCCGGCACCGTTGCTCAAGAGATAGAATTCCGGAGTTTCGAATAAAAAGTCGTTACGAGTAATTTGTTTTCCTTTGCTTTCAAACTTTAAGGCTTCAATACCGACTACAGCATTGATGGAATGATCGCCGAAAGTTTTGTTAAGGTTTAGCGTATTGTTCCAAACCCACTCATATCGATCTTGATCTTGCTCAAATAAGGTGTTTACAGACAGCGGCTCTGAATGCTCCGGATCTAGTGCTTGGAATCTTCGGTCATTGAACGCCTCAATGTCACCCCCGACTGAGGTTTTAAATGTTAAGCCGTCCATGATGTCTACCACAGCATATACGTCACCAAAAACACGAAGTCTTTTGGCAAAATTATTTTCGGCTCGAAGCAATTGAGCCACCGGGCTACGCGTATTTCCCAAGTTTGCAGCACCGTTGTAGGTTCCTGCAAATAGTCCCTCATCATCTCTTACGGGAATCAAAGGGTTCATTAGGAGGGCACTCTGCACTTGGCTAACACCTCCGCTGGTATTTGAGAATGATAGGTTAATATGCTGTCCTATACGGATTCTATCCGATACCTTATATTCGGAATTAAACCGGGCAGTACCTCTTTTAAAGCCTGTAGCCAACTGAATACCTTGTCTGTTAAGATAGCCTATAGACATTAAAGATTTGCCTTTTGCGGTACCGTTTTGTACCGTTACGGATGCACTTGTTGTTACGGCTTCCCTGAAAATGGCGTCTAACCAATCGGTACCCCCTGGTCTTACTGTGGCCGATACCGGAACATTTTGTAATTGGGAAGGAACCACTGGGTTCGCTCCGTTGCCGTATTGTGGGTGCTGTAGTGCAACACCATCGTTAGTAAGGCTTTCCCAAATAACGCGACCTTGCTCTTCGGCATTTAAAAGATCGATTAAGTTGGTAGCTCTGGAAAAACCGGTATAGGTATCTACCTCTACACTCGTTTTCTCCATGTTATAACCACCAGATTTTGTGGTTACAATAATAACCCCATTCGAAGCTCTTGCCCCATAAATGGCTGCAGCGGCATCTTTAAGGACGTTCATTTGCGCAATATCTCCGGGATTGATGCTATTCAATATGGAAGGATCATCGGTCTGTACCCCGTCTATTACATATAAGGGGTTGTTGTTGTTCCCTGTACCAAATCCACGAATACGAACCACCGGCGAGGCACCTGGTGCGTTCTGACTTACTACGGTCACCCCACTTACCCTGCCTTGTAAGGCTTCGGCAGCGTTCACAATGGGTACTTTTACCGCTTCGGTTAAATCTACTGAAGCCACGGAACCTGTTAGGTCGCCTCGGGTTTGCGAAGCATACCCTAAAACGATAACCTCCGAAAGTTGGCTGGCATCCTCTTCCATGGAAACATTCACAGTGGTTCTACCAGCAATGGCTACCGTTACACTTTTAAAACCGACATAGCTGAATACCAATGTGGCATTGCTGTCCGCATTTATGGTATAATTACCATCAAAATCGGTTTGTGTACCGTTCGTGGTACCGCGGACTAATACGTTGGCACCCGGAAGCGGCGCACCGTCTTGGTCTGTTACAGTACCTGTAATCGTTGATTGTAACATGGCTGATGTTACTTTTTCATTGGCTGCATCAGTCTTGGCCAAAGCCATTTGAGCCCCAAAACAAATCAGTATTGCTAAAGACCTTATGCCGAAGGACAGTGTCCATCGCTTCAGTTTTAACAAATGATAATCGCACTTTTGAATCATAATTGTTTGTTGTTAAGTTAGTTAATAATTGAAAAATTGAGTTTGTTACGCATACTAAATGATATCCGAAAAAATTTTTCGTTTTACGAAAATCTTAAATAAAGGTTAATATTACTACATTTACATAAAATAATAAGTTAAAAATTAAAAAAATCACACTTTATTGTTAAATTGTTTAGGTTATAGTTCTCTTTACTATAAGGAATTCCTAGAATCTTAGCGGAAATAGTATGTTATAATAGTATAAAAACACAAACCTGTTTAGGCCTATTTTATAAGTGTAAACCTGTAAATCAAATAGGGTGCAAAAAAGCATAGGCTACGATTCTATTGAGCAATCTCTTTTTATGTTGATTTTAAACGTATACAGAATTGTTAAAAATTTAACTTTTATATAACCAATGCGAAAATAGTAGTTTACGCAATATAAGGCTTGTATTATTTTGTCAAATAGTAATATGATAATTAAAGCTTATGTAAATTAACATATTGAAATTAAAAATCCCTTTCATTAATAATAAGCAACAAACACGTTTTTTTTTAACATAAAAAGAAAAATGAACGGTTAAAGCACAAGGTAGCAAAATCGTAAGAAAGTGCTAATTTTGTGGAGCAAATGGTTGCCAGTTTTGTTCGTGAGGAGTAGTTTGATTATCAAATACGATGTTGATAAAAATCACTGAAAAACAACACCTGATGACTAAGTGCCAAAAGGTGTTTTTTTCAGCTTCGCTACTTATTTCGTTTACTTGGCATAAACGAAATGGGAATCCTAATTTCTTTGCAATGCTGCCTGGTGCAAAAAAGAAATTCGGAACAACTCAACTCAACTTCATCCAGTAGAAGAAGATTTTAATAGCTATAAATCAACGGTTTCTCATATGCAATGAAAAACAGACTTTCTGTGATACGATAAAGACATAATTTTAAACCTAAATCAACATTGTAAAGTAATTTTTTACATCATGCAGTTATTAAAACGATAAAAAAGCATCAAAATATTCCGTATTTTAGGGTAATTTTAAACTTTACTTCTTATGAAAATAACCACATAAACAATAGGTTTCTTGGGATATGAACTATGCGATAGTAAAAGTACAAATGTAAAATAGTATTAGAGTAATACTATTTTATCAATATTTTATGTTATAATTGCGTTTTTTTGTAAATTGTTTATGGATATCTTAAAGAAACTTCATCGAGAGATGATTCCGATGTCTGCCCATGATTGTTTTTTGGTGGTAGAACGCACTAAAGATTATTTTGATTACCCCATTCATTTTCATCCGGAGTATGAATTGAACTTCGTTTGGGGAGCTAAAGGCGTGCAACGAATTATTGGGGATAGTATAGAAGAAATTACAGCGAATGACTTGGTTTTGGTCGGCCCCAATTTATACCATGTATGGGAGCAACATAGATGTACTCAAAGGAATATACGAGAGGTTACCGTTCAATTTCATCAGAATCTATTTGATGAAAATTTCTTAAATCGTGGCATAATGAAGCCGATTAAAGATATGTTCGCAAGATCGGTGCATGGTATTTTATTTTCTCAGGACACCATTAAGCATATGGCTCCTAGATTGTTTGGCATTTCAAAATTAGATGGAATGGATTATTTTTTATCCCTACTTTCCATTTTGTATGATTTGGCCATTTCTAGAAATCAACGATTGTTATCAACACTAGCGGTGCAACGACAAAGTGCAGAAAAGGATCATAAAATACAACTTGTACATGATTATGCAGATGCCAACTATGAACGTAAAATTGCCCTTTCCGAAGTGTCTGAATTAGTAAATATGAGCAGTGTTTCCTTTAACCGGTATATCAAGAAATGTACCGGGAAGACTTTTGTGGAATATCTGAATCATTTGCGCGTTGGATATGCTGCGCGGTGGCTTTCAGAAAATGAGTTGACCATTTCAGAAATTGCTTTTAAGTCGGGATTCCACAATATTGCCAATTTTAATCGTATTTTTAAACGAATAAAAGGAGTAACACCATCGGTGTACAGAAGAAATTTTTCAGGGATAAAAAGGGTGCTTTAATCTAAAGATTCCCCGACCCTTGGGTCGGGGTTTCCTATTTATCGCTCCTTTGGAGAGGTCGGAACTGCCTTTTTG